>CAYTEE010000013.1:12123-12720 GCA_964436785.1 uncultured Candidatus Saccharibacteria bacterium | reverse complement strand
GGTTTAGCCTATGGCGAACGTTTAAACTCTCAAAACAAAACTGTTCCTAGAATACAAAAAAACTTCAGCTTCGTCAATATCGGCTTGTCTTGCAATAATATATAAAATATTGTAGAATATTCCAAGCTACTTCAAAGGGAGGTGAGGTGTCATGGAGCGGATGAAAAACAGGGCGATAGAGATCCATATTCTGAGCGGCCACAACGGTGCCGGCAAGTCTTTGTACTTCTCATTCTTGAGCCCCCTGCCCGAGTACAGCGGTCCAGAAGTTTTTAAGGCGTCGAAAGACACGATCTACGTGCGCTACTACGGAAACCGCACGGGAAGGCAGCCGAAGGACAACGAAGATGGTTACCTTGCGGTCTACAACGCGATTACTCCAGCAGACCGGCTTTACACTGACGAGCTCTTACGCGTTGACGTAGAAAGAGCGATCTTGGTCGATAACGCCCGGCGAGTACTCCTCGACGTCGTGATGCGAACTCGCCGTTACCACCAAGATCCGTTCATGAAAATGGTGAACAGGGTTGAAAAGTGGCTACAGAGGATCGACGCGGATCGGGCAGTAATGCAGGGGTTTCTTTCCCCTAACCTGCC
>CAYTEE010000013.1:0-12113 GCA_964436785.1 uncultured Candidatus Saccharibacteria bacterium | reverse complement strand
TTCTCTTCTCTGACTTTGAAGCTGTCTTGAGGAGAATGAACGCCCGAAGAGACCGCGCTCAGACCGATTGGAAAATAGCCCCGTCTTTCGTAGAAAGCACGATGGGGTTCCAAATCCCTCGCGCGTATCCTTTTCTCGCAATCAACACTTCGAACGAGAGCTCGGCAGCCGACGAAAACCGAAAGCAGGAGATCGTGAGGTTTTTCACCGGAGATGATCCGCCGCCGAAGCTGATGGAAGATCGGGCGCGCGAGGCGCGACGGTGCATCGCCGACATTAAGAGAAACACCCGGAAACTGATGAATGATTAAGTAGGTACACCAAGGCCCACCCCTTCACAGGGGTGGGCTGAATACTTTTATCCAAGGTGCCCATAGTCATTCCACGTTAGAAGTTTCCACTGGCGGTCAGAGAATTGAGCAGCGATGATTCCCGTGTTCCATATCGCCATCCTCTCGCGCATTTTATAGAAGAGAGTGGGAGTGAGGTTCTCCCCGAAGATCATGAGGCCAACAAGCATGCGGGTTGCCATAACGTGGCCCACCACGAGAACGTTTCTCTCTTTGCGCCGTTCAAGAAATTTCATAAGTTTTATCATTCTGCGCTTAAGGTCAAAAAAATTCTCTTCATCAGAAAAGTGCCAATGCTTTCGGTCGCGATTTTTGCGGAGAAGTCTTTTTACTTGAGCGACCCTCGGGTTATTTGGTCCTTTCCCAATCAATTCGGAAGGGTGCTTCTCTTCTCTCAGAAGTGGCGTAATCAAAATCTTTTTTCTCGTACACAACTTTATAATTTCAGCGGTTTGGAGAGCTCTCTGAAAATCGCTGGATAAAATTACTTCGAACGAGAGCCGGCGCGCTCGCGCTGCGATTTTTCTCGCTTGCTCCACGCCAAGAGGAGTGAGTTCCGCATCGCTGCCAAGGTTATTCTCCATGGCATTTGACGTACTTTGTGCGTGGCGGACGATATAGACCGTGAGTGCCATTATTTAAAAACCTTCAATATTTTTTGGATAATTTCCGAGGAATGCGCAAGCTCTTTCACAAACTCCACTCTCCCGCCATATGACTCCACAAACTGCTTAGCCAATAAAAATCCATCCGTAGGGCTTACTTGATATTCCGCTCCCTTCACCAATACGTCGGGTCGCACCTCTTCCATGATCTTGCGCGGGCCGAAGTCGTTGTTCACAATGACATAGTCCACTCCTTCGATCGCCGCCACCCATAGAGCGCGCAGATCCTGATCGAAAAGCGGGCGCCCCGGCCCCTTCCGAACGAACGCATCAGCAACGATGACCACGTAGAGAATGTCACCCTGTTCTTTCGCCCTCCAAAAGTAATCGATATGCCCGGGGTGCACGAGGTCGAACACGCCATCACACTGGACCAAAACCTTGCCCTCTTTTTTTAGAGCATGCGCCAATCGTATAAACTCTTGAGGCGTTTTTATTTTTTCCAATGGGCTCTTCCGGTCCATAAATAAAAGCGAGGTTTTCAATGTTTATGCCGACGCGGCAGGATAGGCGAAACTCAACATGGGCCATTCAAAAAACCGCGCAAAATGCAGGCAGCACATGCTCACGCTGCCTTCGGGAGAAAACTCATAAGCTCAAGTATGCGTGCCGCATCTTCTTCGCTCCCTTTCGCCGGATTTTTGAACGCCTCTATATCGATATGGTGCACGTTCTCGGGAAACGGAAACTGCCGCGCTTTCACTTCTTGCACATAACGAGAAAAGGCATCGAGCATAACTTCACCCGCGGTCTTACCCACCGAATCTGACCGATAGTGCTTAATATATTTCGGCACGGGGCGCGCTCCCCAGTCATAGAGGTCCAACGGATCATGCCCGATCAGGAGCTGTCCATCCACAAACCGGCCTGACCCGATGCCGTAGACGGGAATTTTAATTTCGTTACGGATGATCCCGGAAACCTCTTCGGTAACGCCCTCGAGAAGGATCGCGAACGCACCCGCGCTCTCAAGCGCTTTTGCTGTTTTTAAAAGCTCCTTCGTGCCCTCGATGGTTTTCCCCTGGATCCGATGCCCTCCCATTTCATGGATTTTTTGTGGATTGAGCCCAAGGTGCCCCATCACAAGCACTTCGGCATTCGCAATCGCCTCAAAACGCGGCAAGAGCTTCATGCTCGCCTCGCACTTCACCGCTGCGCATTTCGCTTCCTTAATAAACCGTATGGCATTACGCACCGCTTCTTCATTGGATATCTGGTACGCACCCAGGGGCATATCGCCTACGGTGAACATCGGGCTGGCGCCGCGCGCGGCGGCGGAAGCAAAAACAATCATCTCGTCCATCGTGACGGGGAGCGTGTTTCCATACCCCAAAACCGTCATTCCCAGAGAGTCGCCGACGATAATAACGTCAACACCCGCCTTCGCTGCCGTGCGGGCAAACGGGTAATCATAAATACTCAAGGCCGCAACGGGAATCCCCTTTTCCTTCATGCTCTGGAGGGTAGTGACTTTGACGTCTGGGCGCCGCTTTACCTCCGCGACGAGCGGCGACACACCCTGTGGAGTAAGGGATGGCTGAACAATATCCGGCATACTTTGAAACGATACAACGACCCCAAAAAAAGGTCAACGTAGCCGGCTCCTACAAAACCACTTCTACTCTAAACACACATAACAAGAATTCTCTCGAAACCCTCGCGCTGATTACGATCCGTGCGCAAAATCGCTGATTCGTTTTACTGCGCTCCGAAGTTCCTGCAGGGAGGCAGCAAAGCTCACACGCACATATCCCGGAGCAAGAAATGCTTCCCCGGGAACCACGGCCACATTTTTTTCCCTAAGAAGTTGCGCGCACCACTCCGCAGACGTACGAAGTTTCCCATGGAAAAGGCGGCGCACGTCAACGAAGCAATAAAACGCTCCTTCCGGCGGCGTAAGAAAAATTCCATTGATCCGCGAAAGCGCATTTACCAGAAATTTTCTCCTTGCCTTAAATTCCCGGAACATTCGGCACAAGGGTTCCTGCGAACCCAAAAGAGCATCAAGCGCAGCTTTCTGGGCAACAGAAGGAGCATTAGAAGTGGTCTGGCTTTGGAGCGCCACGATGGCCCGAATGATCCATTCCGGACCTGCTGCATATCCGATCCGCCACCCCGTCATCGCATATGCCTTGGAAAACCCATTCACGGTAAGCGTCTGCGCCCTCACGTCGGGGCCGAAGGATGCGAGAGAACAATGCCTTCCCTTGTACAAAAGTTTTTCATAAATTTCGTCCGAGACAACAAAGAATCCTTTTGCTCTCGCAAGGCGCCCGATCTTCTGTAATTCAGACTTTTCAATAACTGCTCCCGTAGGATTTGCGGGGCTATTCAGAAGGAGAACCTTAATGCGGCGAGAAATTTTTTTCTCTACATCCGCGGCCCTAAGCTTAAACGGAGGTGCAAGCGGGATAAAGACGGGAGTAGCACCAGAGAGTCTGACCTGCTCAACATAAGTAGTCCATGTCGGAGTGGGAATCAGCACCTTGTCCCCACGATTACAAAGCGCCTGAAATGCGTGATAGAGAATCTGTTTTGTCCCAACGCCAACCGCAATTTCGTTTGGGCGATACCGTATACGGTTTTCACGCCAAAGCTTTTGTGCAATTGCTTTTCGAAGATCTACGATTCCCGCCGTCTCGGTGTAGTGTGTAAAACCCTCCTCTATTGCCGCTATCGCCGCTTTTTGGATGTGGCGAGGAGTTGAAAAATCCGGCTCGCCAAGTCCAAGATTGATAACCTTGGCGCCCGACAGCTGAAGCGCTTTTACCCTAGCATCAAGAGCAAGAGTCTGCGAAGGGGCAAGGCGCTTCGCCCTGGACGAGAGGGAGTATCTTGACCCCGGAGAAAATTTCCCACCATTGCCGATAAGCATCTAAAAAGAATAACCTTGCTTCACTCAATCTTTCTCCATCCGGTTTTTTCTTTCATACGAGGAACGGGGGGGATTTCCAGATTCCCGTAGAATTCTTCATCGGGCAAATACGGCCTCATGTCCTCAAGTGGCCTCCCAAAATCAAGCCGAGGGAAAATCGCCTGTTTGATATCAATAAGAACGTTACACACGATTGGTCCGTCGCTCAATAGGGCTTTCTCTATGGCACCCTTGATTTCACTCGGTTTTTCGACAGTGAACGCATCAATCCCATACGCCCGAGCAACTTTCATAAAATCGGGCATAGAATAACCGCCATGAGGAGCGCTTGCGTAATAACGCCCATCAAAATAATTATCCTGAAACTGCTTGATAATCCCCATGCTTCGATTATTGAGAATAAAAAGCTTGATGGGCAACTTATAATGCGCAATTGTTTGAAATTCCTGAATATTAAGCTGCACACCGCCATCTCCATCAATACAAATAATTCTCTTTCCCGGAGCGGCAAAGGCGGCGCCGATCGCCCCGGGTACTGCATATCCCATCGGAGAGTTTGCGAACGCAGTAACGAACTTCTGGTCGCGCTTAATATGCCACGACTGCATGGTCCATACCAAGTGCCCACCCTCATCAACAACAATAATTTCCCCGGGGTCTGCGCTATCAGAAAGGGTTTTAATGAATGCATATGCATGAATGTCGGGCTGATCAAAATATTCTGGAAGCACCGAGACATATCTAAGCAGCCATTCTTTGGTTTTTTTAATCCATGGATCTACATTGGGAAGATTCTCTGCCACAACTCCTCCAAGCATGGTTTCAAGAAACATTTTGGCATCTCCACAGACTTCAATTTTTGGAGTGAATTCCTGATATTTTTTAAATTCGGAGCGGTCAATATCCACCATGACTACCTTCGCGCCACGCGCAAACCAGTCGACTCTTCCGCCGGTCTGCCGAGCGTCCAGCCGCGAACCAACCGAAAGAATGAGATCACTATTCTGAACTACAAAATTAGCCGCCCTATTCGAATAAACCCCAAGCGCACCACGGAAAAGAGGGTGGTCATGGAAAATAACGTCAAAGGCTCCCCATGATACCACTACCGGTATCCCCAATTTCTCGGCAAGAAGAAACGCCTGTTTTTCTGCTTTCGCGTGCTTGATCCCTCCACCAAGTAAAAGTACCGGACGCTTCGATTCGGAAAATAATCTGATAATTTCGCGCACCTTATTCTGTAACACCTCCCGGGAATCTTGCGGAAAAGATTCTTCTATGCGGGGCGGAGTAAATCCGGGGAGCGCCGCAACGTCCACATCGGCCACCTGAACATTCATGGGGAGATCGATAAGAACGGGGCCAGGCCTCCCGGTCGTCGCGATCCAATATGCTTTTTCAAACTCGTAGCGGATACGCAAGGGGTCATCCACCAAAACGGCGTACTTGGTAATCGGCTTTACAATGCTCACGATATCCGTTTCCTGAAAACCGACCTGGCGGGGACGCTCCGAACCCTCAACGCTCTGGACGGATTCTTTCACGTTCACTTGCCCGGTGATGAACACCGCAGGGATAGAATCAAAATAGCAGTCGCAAATCCCCGTGATCAGATTGGTTGCCCCAGGGCCACTCGTAGCAGCCGCAACTCCCAACCCCGGCCCGATGCGGGAGTAATTCTCCGCCGCCATTGCCGCGGCCTGTTCATGCTGCATGCATACATACGTCAGATCTCCTTTCTCTTCGGAACGCCTTCCTAACGAATCCACGACATGGGCAACCGATCCGCCCGTCACCAAAAACACGTGTTTCGTGCCTCGCGCCGCGATAAAATCAGCAAGATAATCGGTAAGTTTCATAAAAAATGAAGGCGGCCGCGGTTACGACTCGTAAAAACGGCGGATAGCTTCGCTCACGTAGCGGATATCGGCGCTCTCCAGATACTGATGGATTGGGAGAGTCACCATGGTTTCGGCCTGCTTTTCGCATACCGGAAAATCGCCTTTTTTGTATCCCAGGTAGCGGGCTGCTTCCTGGAAATGAATCGGGATAGGATAATGCACCAGCGCCTCGATGCCCTGCTCTCGTAAAAACGAAATGAGCTCTTTTTGGCGCCTAGCTTGGATAACATAAAGCGTATAGATGGGTTTTATTGGAACAGCACTCAGTTTCCTATTCGGAATATGCACATTCGGTTCGAGTTGGGAAAGAAGCTCGTCATATAATGCGGCATTTGCGGCGCGCTTCCTCGTATTTTCATCAACTTCAGAAAGAACAATATCCGCAACCACCGCTTGAATTGTGTCAAGCCGGCTGTTATGCGCGAAAAAGACCGTTTCGTCGCGGTTCTTAAGACCGTGGTTTCTCCACAAGCGCAGCTTCTCGGCCAGCGAGTCGTTATTCGTCGTGATCATCCCACCGTCACCCCAAATATTCACGATCTTTTGCGGATGAAAACTGAAACCGGCGGCATTGCCGAACGATCCGACGTATTTATTGTCATACATAGCGGAAGAAGACTGCGCTGCATCCTCGATCACAAAAAGATTATGTCGCTTCGCGATGTCCAAGATCGGGTACATATCGGCCGGATTACCAAAGAGGTGCACGGGTATGATCGCTTTCGTTTTCGGAGTAATAGCCCGCTCGATCGCCTTAGGATCGATCGTGTAATCGTCGCGCACATCCACGAACACAGGCCGCGCTCCCGCTATAGCGATGGCTCCTGCCGTCGCGATGAAACTGTTGGGCGCCGTAATCACTTCATCCCCCTCTCCTATTCCCAGCGCGCGAAGCGAAAGAAACAGTGCGTCGGTCCCATTCCCCACGCCAATCGCGTGCTTGATGCCAAATTTTTTGGCATACGTTTCTTCAAATTCCCACTCCTCCCTGCCAAGTGTAAAATCTCCCCGCATAGCGACTGCCCGAATTTTTTCAAGAAAACGCTTGGGATTCGCGAATTGCTGAGTAAGATATACGTAGCGAACTTTCCAATTGGGCTGATCCATGGTAATCGAATTGTACTATAGAATGGTTTTCACCCGCAAACGATTACGCAATCCTGATGTCCCGCATCAGCTTCACGTTGAAATACTTCTCGTTATTCAATGGATCCTCAAATGCTCCTCCGCGGAATGCAGCACAAAGATCGGCAACGGCATCCCGTACGCTTTTTGCGGGAATTATATCAAGTTCCCGCTTAATTTTTTCCGAAGAAATATGATAGGAACGCTTGTCGTCGCCGGCTTCTTTATATTCAATCTTAATGGGCCGTTTGGCTTCCGCTTCCACGACTTCCTTCACAATACGCGCGATATCGGAAACGGAATAATTCATAGCTCCAAAATTATATATCTTCTTGTGTATCATATCCCGGGGAAATTCGAGGAGTTGCGCGTAGAGATCGGTTATATCTTCAATATGGATATTGGGGCGTTTTTGCTCTCCACCCAAAACGATGATCGCGCCATTGTTCCATGCATGGTTCGTCAAGATGTTTACCGTAAGATCAAACCGCATGCGCGGCGAGTATCCGCATACCGTCGCCGAGCGGATGGCAACAGCAGTAAAATACAGGGCGCCCTCTCCCATAAGAAGCTCCTCGCCCATTGCTTTGAATTTAGAGTAGTCGGTTAACGGCTCGAGAGGTAATTCTTCCGTAACGTTCTCCACCTCTTTCACTCCGTACACGCTTGACGTGGATGCATAAACAAATCGCTTGACGCCAGCGCTACGGGAATGTGCCACAATTTTCACCATGGCGTCGTAATTGATCGACTTGCCGAGTTCCGGATCCAGCTCAAAGCTCGGGTCATTCGAAATGCACGCCAAGTGAATAACGGCGTCAACTCCGCGAAGGGTCCGGCCAAGCACCGCTCCATCCCGAATGTCCCCCCTGATCTCTTCCAATGCCGGGCCACGGTGCGAAGAAAAAACCTCGGGTTCATATAGATACAAATCAAGAACTTTTACTTTATATCCCTTCGCCAAAAGCTTGGGCACAAGAACCGAACCGACATATCCCGCGCCACCGGTAACCAAAACGGTTTTGATGTCGTTCGCCATATCAGCCCTTAAGCATTGTATTGATGGACTTGAGAAGCGAGACGGGCTCAACGGCTTCCTTGTTCCCGACAATGGTCACCGCCAGGGCCCCGACCGCATTTCCGATAAATCCCACCGCCTCCCCGGGCATACCGGCCCTGACCAGCGGAGATGTGACGGCGAGAAAAGCATCCCCCGCCCCCACTCTATCCAAAACATTTGTAGAAAGAACTGGGATTTTGTATAGATTTTCCCCGTCATATGAAAGACATCCTTCATGCCCAAGCGTAATGACCGCATGCTTCGCATTGAGCGCCCCAAACATTTCGCCGATAATGTCCTTCCATGTGTCCGTCGAAACAACATCTTTATGCCGAAAAGCCAACCGAGCCTCAATTTGATCAACGCATACATAATCGGCGCGCGGATATTTCGCAACAACATGAAAGCCAAAATTGGCGCTGTTTGTTTGCGTATTGAGCGCTAAAAATGACGCCCCTTTTGCGATACACTCCCGAAGCCGGGGCGTTAAAAAACCGTGGCCGTAATCAGTGACGATCACGAGGTCATAGTGCGGCAATACGCGTTCGAGATAGCGGAGGATCGCTTCTTCCATGTCCGAAGGAATAGGAGAGTCGTTGAAATGATACACCTCGAACATTTTTGTGAGGAACGCGGGATCAACGAACCGCCGCTTTACGATAGTCGGAGCGGATGGGTGATAGAAAAACGTCGGGACGACATTCGGCTTCAAGTGTTTCCTTATGAATTCTTCCTTGCTGTCTTCTTTCCCGAGGAAGGTAACCACGTCAACCGCCTCGCAATAGCCGGCAACATGATTCGCACACGCAAGCACGCCACCAGGGAAGGCCTCTTCGCTTTCGTATCGAGTCGCGATAATCGTCTCTTTCGGCGATTTATGCATTGCCCTCACGTAATGGTAATCATCGATGATCGCCTCGCCGATTACGAGCACCTTATATTTTTTTATTTTTTCGAAATAATCAAAAATATCCCGGGAAGTGAACCGTGTTTGAAGTCCGCGAAGAAATTCCTGCGCGGCTTCCGGATAAGGAGAAAGAAAATTATTAATAAGCTTCGTCGAACTAAATGTCACGTCATCCGTAAATTCGACGATTCCGCCATTACCGGCAACTGCTCTTGCTTCTTCGTCGATCCCACCGGTAAAATCTTTCTCCTTTTGGTATTCATTGCCCTTAATAAAGACTTCCGGGCAAATAGCATTAATAGCCGGAACGGCAGTCGGCGCGTCATTAATAGCCACGTAATCAACGTCCGCCAACGAAGCAATGACTTCGGCTCGTAATTTATCGTTAAACACCGGCCTCCCGGGGCCTTTATTTACGTACCGATCCGAGGTTAAGGTTACCACCAAAACATCTCCGTGCTTTTTTGCGGAAGTGAAATGGCGAATGTGTCCCAGATGAAGCAAGTCAAAAACGCCGTGACACTGGACGATGCGCTTGCCTTTCGCCTTCAAATCGCGAAGAAGGGGGCTGAGACGGTCTAAGGTATATATCTTATGCTCCACTTTTAAGTGCTCTCATTCTATGTCGCCGCTGCCCGCGCGTCAATTTCCTAAAAATAAAAGAGGGGGCGGATGATTCCAACCCCCTCGTGTGATTCCTGCTTCTTCCTCCTAGAGCCGGCACGCCGCCTCGTACCAGAACGAATGGGAATCCTGCTCGAGCCCCCACGAACGAAAGCCCCAAAGGGAAGCCTTCGTAAGGCCGCAGATGGTCTTCACCTTCCGCACTTCCTCGGGCGGGAAGAACCTCACGTGAGAGATCTCCTCATTCTCTTCTTTTGCGTGTCCCGATGCCTCGTGGCCAACCATGACGGCAAAGTGCTCATGCGCCACGCCCCCCAGCGGAGGCGATTCCTTCACGAAGCCGATCGGCATCGCCATGATCACCGCGAGCCCGATCTCCTCGAGAACCTCCTCGAGCTTGTTTCTCGCAAGCCCGTGGCTCGCCTCATACTCCTCGATCCCGGTTCCGTACTCGAGAACGGAGAGGACCTGCATCGAATCCTCCGCGAACTCCCAAGAGGAAACCTCGGGCGGGATCACCGTGGCGCGACGATGGAACACGAACCCGAAGTGCAGGTCATCCTTTCGGACAACGGTGTGAAGTTCGACCCGGCGCGACTCGAGCGCGACCGCTTCGTACTTCACCTCGCCCGTCTCTTCGTCTACCATGTCCACCACGCGGCGCCGGACGCCGAGATCCAGATTCTCGAGACAACGTTCCCCGGCATTCCATCGCCACCCGTTCCTTGTGAACCGTCCTTCCAGGCCCGCTCTCCGAACAACCAAACGACCCATTAGTCATTCCTCCCCGAGAAAAATTAGTGGCGCAGAACCTGGAGCAGCCGATCGTGGACAACCCCGTTCGTCGCAACCACGGTCGTCGAAAACGGACTCCACGGGCTTCCGTCGAGCTCGGTCACCACACCGCCCGCCTTTTGTACAATGAGCCCAGCGGCCGCATGGTCGAACGGCGTGGGAGCGTGAAATACGTACCCGGGGATTCTCCCCATAGCGACATACATCATGCCCAGAGTGCAGCAGCCACGGATCAACGGCTCCTTTGAGCACCTGCTCAAACGCCCTATCATTGCGTACGCCTCGTCGTGATTCCCCCGCCCCCAATCCAGGGCAAACTGGCAGTTCGCGAAGTCATTCTCTTCGCTCACTCGAATAGTCCTCATGAGATCGCCGGAACTCATGCAGGAAAAATCGTTGTTTGTCACGTGAAACAGGAAACCCTTACTCGGAGCGTAAATCGCTCCGGCGATCGGGCATCCGTCCTCCACGAGCGCGATGGACACTGACCAGAGATCGTCCTGTCGGAAATAGTTCTTCGTCCCATTAATTGGGTCGATCACCCAAAGAAGCCCTCGCCGACGCGCCTCCCCGCCGGATTCTTCCGAATAAATAGGAATGGTGGGGTCGAACTCACCGAGCGCAGGGAAAAGAACTTCCTCCGAGAAAAGATCCATGTCGGTCACGAAACGCTCCACGTCCACCAGCTTCGCATTCGCCTGGCGGCGGAGAAGTAAATCTCCCGCTTTGATTGCTGCCTTCCCCATCACCCGAACCACCCCACAAAGCTGCTTGGACTCCATGTTGTTTTCCCCCACGAATAGGCGTCCGACTAAAAAAAGTAATGCCAAAAAGCTGAACAGATTCTATAACATCATCCAGAATGCGTCAATAGCGCAAATTACAAATCACTGGATAGATCATGAGATTGATCCTGGAGCTTTGTAATGCCCTCGATCTATCACAACGAAAATAGCCTGAGAGGAAGAGCATGGCCCCACTTTTCCTATGAAAGATATTCAAACCAGTTTTTCGTTGCTTCCTTGATCTTCTCCTCCGTCCACACGGGAGCGTTCTTCCAATTCTCCGCATGAGCGAGAACAATTTTTATCCCCTCCTCAAAGGAAACCGCGGATCTCCAGCCGAGCACTGAAGTGATCTTTGAAATATCCGCAAACGTCTGCTCGGGCTCTCCGGGGCGCTTGGGCAGAAACACCTTCTCTGTTCCGCCGATCAATTCCGCCATTCTGTTTACGCTCTCGGGTTTCCCGGACCCCACGTTAAAAACCTCGCCGCTTACGCTTGATTCTGCCGCTTTAATAAATGCATCCGCCACATCGGTTACAAACGTAAAATCGCGCTTCTGTGTTCCGTCGCCCACGATCGTTAATGGCTTCCCATTCACTTTTTGCGCAAGAAACACGCCGAGTGCGGCACCGTATCCGGAATCCGTCCGCACCCGCGGACCATATACGTTGAAAAGCCGCAGAGAGATCACGGGAAACTTATAGATCTTCCCATAATGCAATGCGAGCCGCTCGCCGGCATATTTCGATTCGGCATAAGGATATTGCGGTCTGATCTCGTCGGTTTCCTTGGTGGGATAGTTATCGGGTATCCCATAGGAGCTCGACGAAGCTGCATAGATAAACCGCCTCACTCCCACTTTTCTTGCCGCTTCAAGGATCGAAGCCGTGCCGGTGATATTACTATGGAAATAATCAAGCGGCTTTTCGATGGAGGGCACCAAAGAACTCAAACCCGCGATATGGAACACCCAGTCGGCTCCGGGAACGATCTTTAAAACGGCATCAAAATCCGCGACATCCGCC
>CAYTEE010000012.1:0-13310 GCA_964436785.1 uncultured Candidatus Saccharibacteria bacterium | reverse complement strand
CAGAACTGCAAAGCATCTTTCACGATAGACGCTTCGGATTTTCAATTCTACGAGAAGATAAAAGTCCCGCCGCCGACGTTTTGCCCCGAGTGCCGTAATCAGCGGCGTATGGCGTGGAGGAATGAACGCACGCTCTATAAACGAAAATGCAATGCGCCCGGACATTCCGAAGAAGTAATCAGCATGTATGCACCCGACTCTCCTTGTGCCATATACGATCGTGACTATTGGTGGTCGGACGGCTGGGACCCCCTCGAATGGGGCCGTGAGTACGATTTTAAAAAGCCATTCTTTGAGCAATTCAAGGAACTCCTCGAGGGTGTTCCGCATATTGCTCTTTCGAATCAAAACGCGGTACGCACCGAATACGGGAATTATCTCGACGGCAATAAGGATTGCTACCTTATTTTCGGCGGCGGATGGAACGAGAATGTGCGGTACAGCAATAAGATGATGGAAAGCAAGGATTCGCAAGATCTTTATGTCGCATCGAAAAACGAGCTTTGTTATGAATGTATAAATTGTGTTGAGTCCTATCGGCTCTTGTATAGTATGAACTGCAAAAACTGTGCCGATTCGCAGTATTTGTATGCATGCCGCAACTGCACGAATTGTTTTGGGTGCACAAATTTGGTGAGCAAGAACTATTGTATTTTTAATGAGCAATATTCGAAAGAAGAGTATGAAAAAAAACTGAAGGAATTTGCCTTGCATACTCGTAAGGGCAGAGAAGAAGCGGCAAAGAATTTTAGGGACGCATATCTGAAATCCATCCATCGCTACGCGAACGTAGTGAACTCCCCGCATTCGACGGGAGACAACGTGAACAACTCAAAGAATTGCAAGTTTTGCTTTGATATGTATCACGACGCAGAGGATTCAAAATATCTCTTTAGCGCCCTTGCCCTGAAGGACTGCTATGACGGAAATGGAATCTATAAAAACGAAGCCTCCTATGAGCTCGTCGATGCAAATATCGGCAGCAGCAATTTTGCTTCGGTGACTCTTTATAGCTCCGATCATATCCAATATTCCCTGGATTGCCACAGTTCCTCTTGCTTATTTGGATGTATTGGGCTTCGTAGCAAGAAGTACTGCATATTGAATAAGCAGTATCCCAAGGAAGAATACGAGAAAATACTTCCAAAAATCATTAAGCACATGAACGAAGTCCCGTTTATGGACAAGGGAGGGCGGAAGTATGGATACGGAGAATTCTTTCCCATAGAGCTGTCACCCCACGCCTATAACGAAACCATAGCCCAAGAATATTACGCGCTTACCAAGGAGGATGCAGATAAAAAAAGTTTTGCATGGAGAGAAGACACAAAAAGGGGCTATGACATCACCGTTCCTCCGGAGAATTTGCCTGAAACAATTAATGAGGTTACGGATAATATTTTAAAGGAGGTGATCGGTTGTGAGCATGGAGCAAAATGTAACGAGCAGTGCACCGCCGCTTTTAAGCTCATTTCCCAGGAACTCCAGTTTTACAGGCAAATGAATCTGCCCTTGCCGCGCCTTTGCCCCAACTGTCGGCATTATGAGCGGTTCAGGAAGAGAAATCCTTTGAAGCTTTGGCGCCGATCTTGTACCTGTGCAGGCGAAAAATCTAAGAGTGGAGTTTATGCGAATACGGCACGGCATTTTCACGGAACGGAACAATGCCCGAACGAATTCGAAACCTCCTATGCTCCTGAGCGATCGGAAATCGTGTATTGCGAACAGTGTTATCAAGCCGAGGTAGTATAAATAGCAAGTAGTGAGTAGAAAGTAGGCAGTAGAAAAATACAAGTAGAAACTAAAACCTAATTTCATGGAGCTCCAAGTCGGCGTAAAGATCTTGCTTAATAACGAAGAGGGGAAATATCTTCTCCTTCGGCGCTCGAAGAAAAAATATCCCGAAGTAATGGATATTTGGGATATTCCGGGCGGGCGGATCGACCCCGGGGTTTCGCTTTTGGAGAACTTGAAGCGGGAAATGAGGGAAGAAATCGAGCTGGAGCTTAAAATGGAGCCGAAACTTATCGCCGCGCAGGATATTATGCGGATTCCCGGGCGGCACGTGGTGCGGCTTACGTATCTTGGCACAATAGAGGGTAGGCCCACACTGGATGCCGAAGAAAATGATGAATACAAGTGGTTTTCGCGTGAAGAGCTGGGTTCCCTTGATGGGTTCGATAGGTACCTTAAGGAGCTCATTGATGGAAAACAGATATAGTATTAGGACCAATGGTCGAGGGGGTTGTATATTCAGGTGATAGCGGAGACTTTTGCTCCTTAAGAAGCTCTCGGAGCTCTCGCAGGCTCGGTCTCTGAAGGAGCTGCGAGAGCGAGAGGCAACGGGCGCTTGCCGCAGGAGCAAGCGAACCGTGGTTCTTAAGGGGCGAAAGTTGGAGCTTGTTGGCAATCTATTGACGTGATTGCCAGTAGGGCTTTATACTGTATACTTAAGATATGCCCGACAGGACATTTGAAATTTTGGAGGCGGTTGTCGCCGAATTCATCCGCACCGGAGAGGCGGTGAGTTCCGCCGGGCTTTTTGGGCGGTACGATTTCGGCATCCGGCCGGCGATGATCCGGAGCGAACTTCAGGAGCTGACCGACGCCGGATTTTTGGAACAGCTGTATCATTCCGCCGGGCGCGTGCCAAGCGACAAGGCATACCAGTTTTTTGTGGAAAAAGTGATCGAGCGGACGAAAAGCGATGCGCATCCAACCGAGAAGATCCGTATCTCTTTTCGCAATGCCGATTGGAATGATTTTTCGGAAGCGCTGGCATCGCACTTGGGGCTTCTCTGTGTTGTTGATGATGTTCGCGAGGAGGCCGTTTATAAAGAAGGGTTGGATAATCTCGTTCGGCGTCTCGATTGGGATTCTCCCGAAGAGATAAAGCAAGTAATCCGGGATTTTGAGGAGTTGGACAATCGCGTGAGCGATTTTGCGAAAGGGTTTGTAAACGAAGACGGATTGGATGTATTTATCGGGAGGCGGAGCCCCGTTACGAAGAGCGGCCAGCTTGCCGTGGTAGCCGCGAATTGCGAATCGGACGATGGGAATCTTGTCATCTTGGGTATCGGCCCCAAATGGATGGATTACAAAAAGGTCATCGGGACGTTTAAAAGTTTTCAAAACGTTGGATAAAAATGGAAGAACCGAATCAAAACATTCAAAATAGCGGCGGCAACGAAAATGAAGCCGAAAAAAAGCTCGCCGAGTGCGAAGCGAAGCGCGATGAATATCTTGCGGGCTGGCAGAGGGCGAAAGCGGATTTCTTAAATTACAAAAAAGACGAATTGAGGCGGCTTCAGGAATTCGCGCGATACGGAAACGAGGAATTGATGCGCGATCTTTTGGGGATATTGGATAGTTTTGATCTAGGCATATCCGCGCTTGAAAAGATGGGGCCAGTCGAGAAGGGTATTTATATCATTCGCGGGCAAACCGAAGAAATACTTCGGCGGTATGGGGTCCAAAAAATAGAGATGCAGTCCCACGCGCTCTTTGACCCCACGGTTCATGAAGCGGTTGGCGAGGTGGAATCCGAAGAGCCGCCCGGAACGGTGCTCGAAGAGGTAAGCCCCGGGTACCGGCTTCATGAGAAAGTGCTCCGGCCGGCGAGAGTGAAGATAGCGAAAGGGAAAAATGTCGAATAACTAATTATTCTAATTATACTAAACAAATCCAAATGACGAAATTAGAAATTGATTACTGGTTAGAAATTAGGTCAATTAGAAATTAGAAATTTAAATAAATATCATGCCAAAAATTATAGGGATAGATCTGGGGACAACGAACTCCGCCGTCGCCGTTACCGAAGGGGGCGAGCCGCGCATTCTGGAGAATGCAGAGGGGAACCGCACCACTCCCTCGATCGTCGCGATGAGCAAGTCGAACGAGCGCCTGGTGGGGCTTTTGGGGAAGCGGCAGGCGATCACGAACCCAAAAAATACCATTTTTTCGGTAAAGCGCCTGATCGGGCGAAAGTTCTCCGATCCGGAGGTTGGGCACGACAAGGCGTGGCTTCCTTACGATATCCGACAGTCGGCATCGGGCGGTGTCGAGATCCAAATGGGCGACAAGTGGTACACGCCGGAAGAAATTTCCGCCATGGTGCTTGCGAAGCTCAAGGCGGACGCGGAAGCGAAGCTTGGCGAAAAAGTGGAGGAGGCGGTTATCACCGTCCCCGCGTATTTTGACGATGCAGAGAGGCAGGCGACAAAGAATGCCGGAGAGATCGCGGGGCTTAAGGTGCGGCGAATTATCAACGAGCCGACGGCCGCGGCGCTTGCGTATCATTTGGCTGGCAATAAAGCCGAGCAGAAGATCGTGGTATACGATTTTGGCGGTGGAACATTCGACGTTTCGGTTCTTGAGGTCGGAGAAGCGGAGCTTGCAGACGGCAAGAAAGAGCCGCATGTGGAAGTGAAAGCCACGGGCGGTGATACTCACTTGGGCGGCGATGATTTTGATAAGAAGATAAACGAATATCTCGTTGGCGAGTACAAAAAGCGCGAAGGGATAGACCTTTCGCGGGATTCGCTCGCGCTCCAGCGCCTTAAGGAAGCCGCCGAGCGCGCGAAGCATGAACTTTCAACGGCGATGGAAACGGAGATCAATCTTCCGTACATCAGTTCCGATGCATCCGGCCCGAAACACTTTGTGATGAAAATGACTCGCGCGAAGCTTGAGGAGCTTGCGAAGGAATTTATTGACCGTTCCATTCAACTCACGAAAGAAACGGTAACCGCGCCGTCGCCCAAGGGTGCGGGATTCACTCTTCAGGAAATAAATGAAGTCATTATGGTCGGGGGACAGACCCGGATGCCGGCAGTCTCGGAAGCCGTAAAGAATCTTTTCGGCAAAGAACCGCACAAAGGCATCAATCCGGACGAGGTGGTTGCCGTGGGAGCCGCGGTGCAGGCGGGAATTTTTCAAGGGGACGTGAAGGACATTCTTCTTTTGGACGTAACGCCGCTTTCGCTTGGGATAGAAACCCTGGGAGGGGTCGCGACGCCGATGATACAAAAAAACACCACAGTTCCCACTTCAAAGACGCAGGTATTTTCGACCGCCGCGGATAATCAGCCGTCGGTGGAGATACACGTGGTGCAAGGGGAGCGCCCAATGGCGGCGGATAATAAAACCCTCGCGCGGTTTATTCTGGACGGGATACCTCCCTCGCCCCGCGGACTTCCGCAAATTGAGGTGATGTTCGATATTGACGCGAACGGAATTTTGAACGTCTCCGCGAAAGACAAAGGAAGCGGGAAGACGCAGTCGGTGAAGATAGAGGCATCCACAGCGCTTTCGAAGGAAGAGATCGAGCGCCTCAAAAAAGAAGCCGCGGAACACGCGGCGGACGACGCGAAGAAAAAAGAACTGGTTGAAGCTCGGAATCAAGCGGAGGCGCTTATTTATATGGCCGAGAAGGCGCTTCGCGATGCGGGGGATAAGGTTCCCGCGGACGTGAAAACCGCGATAACCGAAAAGATCGAAGCCCTCAAAAAAGCGAAAGACGGAGAGGACCTTGCGGCGATACAGGCCGCGTCCTCCGCGCTTTCGGCAGAGGTTCAAAAAATAGGGCAGTCGGTGTATAATCAGAAACAGGACGGCACTCCCGACAAATCTAGTGGAGACGCAAACCCAGAAACAAAATCTTCTTAATCAGGTCGCTCCGGTCAGGGTTTCCCGCCCACCGGGTTTTTACAAGTCAGGCGCCATCGACGGGCTTGCGGTTCTTTCCGCGTTTTTGGTCGGCTGGGTATTCAAAGGATTCGTCGTCGGAACGCTCGGATCCGTGGCGCTTCTTCTCTCTCTCGCCGCGTTTAT
The DNA here is from genome assembly GCA_964436785.1 of uncultured Candidatus Saccharibacteria bacterium. Taxonomy (GTDB): domain Bacteria; phylum Patescibacteriota; class Minisyncoccia; order UBA6257; family 2-01-FULL-56-20; genus CAYTEE01. The sequence goes on along the minus strand of CAYTEE010000012.1, from coordinate 7,478 downwards.
GACGCTCGCGTTCCTTTCCACGCTTTTTGCCGAAGGGTTCGGGCGGCGGTCATTTATCGTAATTCTTGAGAGTATCGCGCTTCTTATATTTTTTACGCAGGAAGAAACACGCGCATTCGGCATGGCGCTCGGCATTCTTCTCGTGTTCCTGTTTTGGGGCGAATTTTCCGCGTGGCAGGAGATCCACAACGGATTTCGGCTGCGATTTTTCCGGATCGCGCGGCAGAACTTGAGCAAACTTACGACCGGCATCATTCTTGCGTATTTGGTGATCTATTACCCCTATCTCAGCCGCGAAAATGCGCTGGTTCCTCGGGCCGCTCTTACGGGTACGTTCGATTGGGCAGGGGGCATAGTCCAGCAGTTTTATCGGGATATCAACATTAAGGCGCCGATCCGCGAAGTGGCGGGAAAAATATTAGAGATCAGACTTAACCAGGAACCTTCCTATCGTGCCCTCACTCCTCCGGAGCGGGAGAAATTCATTCGCGAACAGGCGGATACGCTTATTGCGAACGTCGGCGGAAGTCTGGGTTATGCCATTGAGGCGCAGAAGACGCTTGAAGAAACCACTTACGATATTTTGACCAAGACGTTGAATGATCTTCAGGGCCGATTCGGTTCGTCGTTCTTTGTCGGATGGGTAGTTGTGATATTTCTTGTGGTGCGGAGCTTGGGAACTATTTTTTACTGGTGCGTGAGCGGTGTTGCGTTTTTGGCGTATGAGATGCTCCTTGCGTTCAATTTTGTGAGGATCGTGAGCGAACCACGGAGCCAGGAAGTTATCGTATATTGACGATTGATCGGTTGGCGCGCGTGCGGTATAATGGCGCATTCTGAATATGGCAAAAGATTATTATAAAATTTTAGGCGTTCATCGGGGCGCGTCGCAGGACGAGATCAAAAAGGCGTATCGAAAATTGGCACACCAGCATCATCCGGACAAGGCGAGCGGAGATGAGGGTAAATTCAAGGAGATCAACGAGGCGTACCAGGTTCTTTCGGACAAGGAGAAGCGGAGCCGGTACGATCAGTTCGGTTCCGCGGAACCCTTTGGGGGATTTTCCGCCGGAGGAGGCGGGCCGTTCCAGGGTTTTGATTTTGACATGGGCGGACAGGGATTTTCCGGATTTGGGGATGTCGGAGAAATGATGGAGGATTTTTTGGAGGGGTTGGGCGTAAAGCCGCATCGGAGAACATACGAACGCGGTTCGGATCTGGAGGTTGCGCTCGAAATTTCTCTCGAGGATGCGTTCCGCGGGGCGCCCAAGGATTTGAAAATTTTTACGTTCGTCCGGTGCAAGGAATGCAACGGCCAAGGCGCCGCTTCCGGTTCCGGGCTTTCTCCGTGTTCCGCATGCGACGGGCGCGGAGAGATACGCGAAAACCAGCGGACGTTCTTTGGGACGTTCTCTCAGGTCAAGACGTGTACCAAATGCCATGGCCGCGGGCAGGTGCCGAAGACGGCTTGCGCCGTATGCAAAGGTAGCGGGCGTGTTTCTTTGGATCGCGCCGTTCACGTAGATATCTTACAAGGAGTAGGGAACGGGCAGATCATAAAAATGAAGGGGCAGGGAGAGGCGGGTGAAATGGGGGCGCCTGAAGGAGATCTTTATGTCCGCGTTTCCGTTCGGCCGCATTCCGTTTTCGTCCGGCACGGCGACGACCTCGCCGTTAAAAAGGAACTTCCTGTTTTTGACCTTTTGCGGGGAGAAAAAATAGAAATCCCGACAATAAATGGCGGGAAGCTTCTGGTTGATATTCCGCCCGGGTTTAACCTCAAAGAACTCCTCCGCGTGCGCGGGGAGGGGATGCCGCATTTTGGCACGCACGGCAGGGGAGATATGCTCGTTGATTTTTCGGTAAAGACGCCGAAGAAACTTTCCGCGCGGGCGAAGAAATTACTTGAAGAACTGAAAGAGGAAGAGTAACGGCGAAGTATTTGCTTTTTTCTTCGGTTTCTGGTATTATATCTCTCGGCACAAACCAGCTCCATTTCAAGGGGGAAGGGAATGAAGGCTCGAATTTTTATGGTTGAGGAAGAGAAGACGGTTCCGCCATATATTCCGGCGGTTGGCGTTATCATTAAAGTGCCGGGCATCCCGTCTTTGGTTGACCTCAGGGCCAAGGCGAATTTCGCAAAGGGGTCGGTCTGACGGGCACAGGCTCCCGCCGAAATGGTTCCCCATCAGGAACCCCGGTGGACCGGTGAACTAGTTGCCAGCTTCAGCATTTGGGGGAGTTCGCCTTTCGGTGCTCCCCCTCTTTTTTTGAAAAAAATCGTTGAGTTCTATTCTGGTGCCCACCAGCCTGCCTGCCGTCAGGCAGGGATTTGAACCTGGGACCATCTCATTATCGCGGGCAGTGAAGAAAAAGTTTAAACAGATTCTCCATTTTGTGCCCCCACCAGGATTTGAACCTGGGACCATCTCCTTAAAAGGGAGCTGCTCTACCAGACTGAGCTATAGGGGCACAAAACGGACAAACATTTTAAATGATACAAAGATCTGTTTAAATTTTTAATGAACGAACCCGCGAGGCGGAGCCTCAAAGGGAGCTGCCCTGCCTGCCGGCAGGCAGGTCTACCACTGAGCTATGGGGGCGTTGGATTTATCAATTATACGGCTTCTTTTGTAATTTTCAACGGGGAGTGCTTCCCGCGAGGAACCTATTTTATTTCTTGCCCTTGACGTATGGCTACTTTTTTGTTATCCTAAATTCAGGACATATATGGTTTAATTTTTCTCTCTCGACCTTTTCCGGGGAGGACGCGGATGAGCAAGGATAAAGTAGGCGCGTTGCGGGATCATGTTGACAGAACGTGCCGCCGCGCAAATCAGCTTTTGGATATTCTTCGGCGGGTTGCGAAGACGGAGTTCCGAGTGAAACAGATCAGGAACCTCGGAGCTCCAGACCCCATGGTCCGTATCGCGGAGTGTTCCCTGAGGGAGGCAGAGGGGAAGCTTGCAGTTTTTCTTGCTCACTACCCCAAACTTGCGGAGTCGGCGGCGTTGCTTCGGCTATTTTGCCTTAAAGCCGAGGCAGAGAGGGCTTCCCTTGAGGAGCTCTACGGGAAGAATGCCGCAGGGAAAGCGATCGAGCACCTTGCCTCGGCGCTCGAGGAGACGCGGCTTCAGCTTGTGCGGGACGGGAAAACACGGCGGCTTGTGCGGATGCTCATTAAGAACGGGCGCGCCGTCGAAGCCGAGAAGGTGCTTTGCGGCGTGTTCCCGAACTACGAGCTTCTGCGTTTCCTTGTGGGAGAGATTAAGGATGGTGTCCTCGACCTCCTGAAAGAACTTACGCATGCTTCCCGCGAGAGAGGGGAGCAGGAGAAGCAGAAGAAGCGCAAGAGGCCGAAGAAGAAGAGATAGCGAGAAGCATTGCGGTTTCATGCGGCGGGGTGTCCGGTTCGTTCGGCCCCCGCACTTTTATTTTTCACTTTTTTCCCAATGTCACAGCGGTAAGCCAATAGGCGGGAGTATTACAATTACTATGACATGTCATAGTAATTGCCAAGCTAATCTTGGCGCTTCGCTTTTAAATGTGAGGATAATTGGCGTTCTGGAAAAATAACCCCGAGCCGTGTAGAAGTGTTCTCGGTTTATATTTGTTTGATTCGGTGAGCGAAGATGCGTATTATGTATCGGAAGGTGAGGTGGCCCCCGCACCGAACCGAGCACTGCGCTCTCGCACATCGGTGCGGAGCGAAAAAAGCAGAAGTGCTCGTTTGGTGACGGGGCAGGCGAGTTAGTTTAATGCTTTAGTGGGCAAGTGTGCCGCACTTGCCCCGCTTAAAGCGGAGGGTTGGCTGAGCGGTCTAAAGCGCTGGTCTCGAAAACCAGTTGGGGAGAAATCCCCTCACAGGTTCAAATCCTGTACCCTCCGCTTTGTGTGGGACGAATTTTACCCCGACGCATTGAGCTCATCGAAATGTCGTCGGGCTCACCCCTCACCGCAATAGATTTTTTGGCGAATTAAAATTCGCCAAAAAATTATTGCATCGTCGGAGCTGTAATTCTTTGCCAAAAACAACATAGGGGATTAGAATAGGGCTAGCTCAAAAAGCAACAATTCTATATTCCGGAATTCTGGGTAGGGAGGGTTCGATGAAGACCGTCGGAACACTTTCTTTTTGGCTTGGGATCCTTGCGGCGGCGACCGGAGTTCTCGTGGTGGTGATCAGTCTTCTGTTCTTCCCGGCGAATCACCCATGGCCGTGGTATCTCGCCCCTCTCGGAGTGGGTTCCATTCTTCTCGGATTTGGGCTTCTGTGGGTTGCGTACCGAGTCGAATGGGGAAGTATGAAGTGGTAGGACGTTCACGAAAGGAGGTGAAACCGAATGAACGTACTTGTGTTTGCCGCGCTGTTGCTCCTTGCGAGTCCGGCGGCGGATGCGCGTGAGAGGCGGCTGGAAGTTCTTAGCGACCACGTTCTCCGGCCGGGAGACATGCGGTGCGGTGACTACTTCGCGCTCGCCGGGCAGAATCTGCTCGCGTTCCAGCCGGAGGAGAAACAACGCGTGTACTACAATCTTCTCCCCAAAGAGAATCGGAAAGCCATCGTCACGATCGATGAGGCGGCGGTAATTCCCACGATAACAATGTCCGCGGGAGGGGGCGGCGGCGCGAGGATGGTTGCCGTGCGGCTTTCGGCAAAAGATTACGATGCCGCGCGCGCGTGCCTTCCTTTTCAATTGCAAAGGGGGAAATAGTGGCGAAGTGGATCCTTGCGTTTGTGGCGAAGAGAGCGACCCTTCTTCGCGTTCTAACGTGGGCGGCGGTCGCGTTCTCCGGCGTGCTCATCGTCCTTGGTATTTTCTGGGACAGAGCGTTTCTCACCTGGGGGCTTGCGGGTGTCACATGGAAACTCACCCTCTTGCTCTTGTTTCTCGTGGGATGGTTTTTCATGTGGATTCGGAAACGTTTCTGGCGAAGAGTTGCTAACGGCGGAGGAAACACCCCTGCCGATCCAGAATAGGGCCGTGCGCACATTGCACGGCCCTCAAAATTTTTGAAATTGACATTGGTGTTTATTTAATGATAAGAAATAAGAAGGACCTTGGCATATGCGGACCCGTTGTGTGAAAGGAGGTGGTTGGGTTGAAGCCGGAATATGTAACCGACGTACAGCCGCGGAAATGGCTATATCCCGAACGGTATATTTCCATTCCCATGCTCGGATCTCGGTCCGAGGCTGCGCGGTTCATCAATGTTCACATAAAGAACTTTGAGCGTGCATCCGATCTTGCGCGGCGCGCATGGGAAGCTTCCTGTTCCGGGCGGATAGAGGAAACAAGGAAGATTCTCGAACAGTTGTGTTCCCTTCGCGCCAAACCATGGGAGGGAAAATCATCGAGGGAGCGATGGGCGCACATGGCCATGCAGCTTCCCGGAGATGTCGGCGGCGGCCCGCACAAAAAAAGGATCGGAGCAATCCTTTCTGCGCGATATCAAGGGAGGATTCTCGAGGCGATGTGCGGATTCAACTCGTACTTGCTCCCGTCTCCGGATCGGGAGGTGATCGCCCTGGATTATTGCCGGGAAGCTCTTGAGCGCTATCCTTATCCCGAGAGGATAAGAGTGGCTTTTGATCTTGATTGCCTCGGGCAAAAAGGAACTCTTGATTTTTTCGGGAAGGTGCGGTTTGACGCGGTGATGATCTGCTTCGGTTATGACTATTTGAAGGATCCCGCCGCCACATTCGGGGTGCTTCGGAAGATTCTCGCGAAAGAAGGGAAGCTTGCCCTCGTTGAGAATCCACTGCGCGGCTATCCGGATATCATTCTTCGGCGGTTTGCCCCGGAAGAAGCTACTAAATATCTTCGGCGTGTGGGCTTTAAGAAAGTAACCGTCGAGGACATGGGGATTCGTCCATACGAAGAAGCTCAGCTGGGGTCGTTTGTTCTAGAAACAACAGATTCGAAAGACCGGTTCTATCTAGTGGAGGCGAGTTCGGGCTGACGCAGTGCGTCAGCCCTATTTTTTTAAAATGCTATAATATGATGAACGGCAAAAGTCGTAATTGCCGAAACAATATATGGTCCCTCGATAAACTCGGGATGATTTCCCGAGAGCATCGGGAAATCAAAAATTATGGACTACACAGAAATAGCGTTTTGGGTTGGTCGGGTTCTTTACGGCGGGTACTTCGTGATGATGGGAATAAACCACTTTGCGAAAAACCAGATGCTCGCGGGCTATGCTGCCTCGAAGGGCGTGCCGATGCCCCGGCTTGCGGTCTATGGAACGGGCATACTTCTTCTTATTGGCGGGCTTGGCGTGCTTCTTTGGGCATTCATCCCCTGGGCGGTCTTGGCGTTAGCCATCTTTCTTCTCGGGGTTTCCTTTAAGATGCATGCGTTCTGGAGCATGCAGGATCCGAACATGAAGATGGCGGATATGACGAACTTTTTGAAGAATATGGCTCTCTTGGGCGGCGCCCTGCTTTTACTTTCGATTCCCTCGGCGGGAGGATACCCGTTGTATTGATCTTGGTTTGGAAGATAGCTTTAGGATAAAAATTTCTGCGTCCTTGAGAAAACGCGGGGAGTTTGCTATTTTTCTCTTGTTGCCACCTTAATTCAGTGGCAGAGTAGCTGTTTCGCCAGCCCCGTTAGAAATGCCGATGTAGCTTAGTGGCAAAGCAATGGTTTCGTAAACCATGGACGGCAGTTCGATTCTGCCCATCGGCTCATCGGCATTTCTAACGGGGTAAACAAGTCGCGAGTTCCTTGCCCGCCGGAGCTTTAGCGAAGGAGGGGAATCTCGCCTCCGGCTCAAAATATTGGACAAAGAGGAAACAGTCCCTTCATGGGAGAGGTTGTCCTGCCGCGGCGTGGTCATCGGTTCATAGCCTTATTTGACTTGTTTTGTGTTCCTGGAACATAATCTCAACAGCACGTCCAACTCTTAGCGAAAGTGGGGGAATATATGGAGGCTATTGCGAAATACCCGGTTACTTTGTTCTTTGAAAACGTGGAAGAGATGGCTCCTGGAGAATATGAAGGAGTGTTTGGCGTCCGATTTGATGCGCCATCTATTGAAGGGCGCTTTTACTTTTCCGTAGAGCGCCTCGGTGATCCGGGATGTCGTTTCGTTCTTTCAAAACACGGCCGGGTTGTCGCAGAGTATTCCAGACGGAGAGAAACGCATTTTACCGATACGCAGGAAACTCTCCTGACTTTCTTTCTGGCGGCACTTTTAGAGTACCTGCAGCTTCCCCCTTTTGCTAAAGAGGGTGAGTTGCCTCCTATCACGACGTCAACGCTTAAAAAGCTCAGGAAGATTCTCTCGTAAATCGTTAGAGATTGTGGGTGCCGAAGCGATAGGCACCCTTTTATTTTGTATACTGCCGTGATAAGATAAAAATCTATGGATAAGGATAACGAGCTCAAAGAATTTGAAGCAATGATGCCCCGCTTGGCGGGGCGGCTTTGACCTCGCTAACAAGCGAAAAGAAATAGAGGAGATCGAGG
>CAYTEE010000011.1:0-13577 GCA_964436785.1 uncultured Candidatus Saccharibacteria bacterium | reverse complement strand
TCGTTCTGGTCGAAGACCGGCTCGAACTGCTTTACCAAAAATTCCGCGTCCTGCGCACCAACGCGGAAGACGATCTGCGAGCCCACGTTTCCGAACACCGCGTCGCGGATCTTTTCCGCAAGCTGAGCGATGAATTGGTGCGCCATCGTAAGGCTCAAACGGTATTTCCGCGCCTCCGAAAGAATAGTCGAAATTGAATCGGTCGTGAAGTTCTGGAACTCGTCAATATAAAGATTAAAATCCCGCCGCTGATTTACGTCCGGGATATCCACGCGCGAGAGCGCCGCCATAAGCAGTTTCCCGGTGATCACCATTCCCAGAAGCCCCGCGTTGATATCGCCGATCCTCCCTTTCGAAAGGTTAATGATAAGGATCTTGCCGCTATCCATCACTTCACGGAAATTGAACGCGGACTTCGGCTGGCCGATGATGGGCCGCATATAGTCGTTCGAGATGAAGTTATTGAACTTGGAGGTGATATAGGGTGTCATATTGGCGAGCGACGCATCACCGCCGGCTTTCGCCGCTTCTTTTTCCCAGAAATCGATGACGGTGGGATTATGAATGCGCGCGAGCTTTCGTTTTCGGTATTCCGGATCGGTGAAGATACGTGGGACTTCGATGAGCGTCGCGGGCTCGTTCGGCATATCTTCCATAAGCAGGAGGAGCGCGTTTCGCATATACTGCTCGAACATCGGGCCCATCGTCTCCGGCGGAAAAAGCTTATTGAATATCCCCTGCATTTCGTTCACGATGAATGTTTTCTCCTCCGGCCGATCGAAATTGTAATCAAGCATATTCAGTCCCAGCGGCCGCCACAGATCCGCCGGATCAAAATAAATAACATCCTCCATGCGGTTTTGGGGAACGGCTCCCAGCGCGCCATCAGCAAATTCCCCGTGCGGGTCTATAATCGCCACGCCTCGCCCCTTTTTTATGTCGTCGGCTATCATATTCCCCATAAGCGTCGATTTCCCGGTTCCCGTCTGCCCAACGATATAAATATGGCGGCGCCTGTCCTCGTCCGTAATGTAGACTTTTTCCACTTGCCCCCGGAACACGCTTTCGCCGATCAATACTCCGCTTGAAGCAAGCGCGGTCGGCGGCGGGGCTTCTTTGGATTTCATCCATTTCACTCTTGGCGTTTCGGTCGATGATATCGGCAAATGATATACGCTTGCGATCTCGGCGCTGTTTAGGACCATCACCTGCCCGGGATCGAAATTGCGGAACACATACTGGTACACCAACTTCTTTGGATTCCGCGGTTTTATAAGCTTGAACTCGTTCCGAAGCGGCGCCGCAAACTGGGAAAGCCCCGCGATCAAACCGTCCAAGATATTGCCTGCCTGGAATGGAGACGGCGCGGAGGTGAGGATCCGCGCGTTCACGCGGAAAAGCGGTTTGGAAACTTTCGCCTCGAGCGCCTTTATCGCGTCTTCGTCGAGGATCCGCTCCGTTTTTTCCTTTTCTTCCTCTTTTGGATTGAACGCGCCCTGGATCTCCGAGAGTTTTATCGGGAATTCGTGACCGAACACCTTCTTTATCGTCTCGCCTTTCTTTAGGGAACGGATGAACCCATGGATCTTTTTCTTCGCCTCACTGCCGGCTGGTTCCGCAATTATTTGAAATGCCGCTCCCTCTCCCGTTTCATTCACCTTCGTGAACCCGGCGATGATAGAAGCGAAGGGATCTGTGCCTAATTCTTCATACGTGCGCACGGGAAGCGCGTAGTTCTCCTTCTGCATAATATAGACGCCGGCCGTGGCTCCTTCGGCATTAAAAATATTATAGTCATCAATAACCGATTCGACGCTCGCCCCGTTCCAAAGCCCCTGAACCTGCTTTGCGGCTGTTTCGCCGTAGCTTTTTGGGACCGCAAAATAAAACAGTATATCCTCGCCGATATGCGGCACGGCAACTTCAAAAACGAACGGCTTCCGAAGCGAAGCCAAATTGCCCAAAAGCTGCTCGAACTTTCCGATCTCTATTTTAAAGTCCTGCTCGCGCGCGCTCGCTTGGGGTTTTTCTTTCGGGATCTTAACGAGGAAAAGCCCTAGCTGCAGGGAATCCATAAGCCGCCGCCGTTTGATGCGGCGGAACAAAAAAAACGCCGCGGCTCCGATACCCGCGCCCACGACAATGCCAAAAAGAAAATTGAGGATCATTTGAGAAGTCCCCGCTTCTCGAGTTCCGGGTAGATCTTCCCGACAAGCGCGTCATGAAAAGCATCTACCACAAAAGGCGTCGATTTTTTCGCTTCCGCGTTCGCATGCTCGATCCCCTTATGGAATGCAATGTCCAAAAGATGTTCTATCTCAAGTTTAGTATCGGCCGAGGCGCCTTTTGCGTACGCCGGCAATGGACCAGTGGAAGATGCCTTTGGCGAATCGCTCGGCTGGCTTGCCGGAATATTAGGAACCAAACGCCCCAATGATTGTTTTATGAGCTCACGCTCGCTCATATTGCGGCTCTCCGGCCGTTCCCGCCCGGAACGTATCTCCGAAGCAAGGCGCTGGATATCTTCTTCCAGAATATGATGTTCCGATTCCGCGTGGCCTGCCACGCTCATTTCATCCGGCATACATCCATTATACCAAAACCCCCCGTTAAAAGCGGGGGGCTGGATGTTCAAATTTTTACGATCTCCACCTGGGTGAACGGCTGGCGATGGCCCTTCTTCTTCCGGTACCGAGTTTTTGAGTGATATCGGAATATGATCTTCTTTTTTCCTCTTCCTTGCTCAATAACTTTGCCGGAAACGCCGGAGCCCATAAGATAGGGCATTCCGATCTCCACCTCACCGCCCTGAACGCGCAGAAGAACCTTGTCAAAGACAACTTCTTTTCCGGCTTCGGAATCAAGCTTTTCTACAGAAACTTTTTCTCCGACGGCAACCCGATATTGCTTGCCGCCCGATTCAATAACCGCGAATGTGGTCATAAATAATTAACGAAAATGATACTCCAAAAGTACGCAAAAATCAAGACGCTGAACAACACGGTAACGGCCGTAATCAATGTGCTCAAAAACCATCCCCGCTTTTCAAGTTCCATCGCGATCAAGAAATTCACGCATACGGCGCCCAGGGCAAACACCGCAACGGCGCCCAAGAGCCAGGGCGTTCCCACTTCGTTTATTCCTACGCCCGCAGTGAAATGGATTATCAAGACCGGAGAAACGCCCCAGAGCGCAACGAGGGCCCAAATAAACCCTCCCGCGATAAAAAGCAGGCTTACGACGAATGCCAAGACGAGGATCCGGCGCCGAAAAAATTCCAATCTCATTTTTTCCGGAGAATTGCCGCGGCTCTATCGGGATCCACGACATTGATCTCTACCCCGGTCGAAAGCTCAAATCCGGCCCGTATCGAGATCTTCGGGAAGATCTCGATGTGCCAATGGTAATGGCGATACTTCTGTTGATTTTTCAAGGGGGCGCTGTGGATAAAAAAATTGAAATCGGGATCATGAAGGTTGCGGCGCATACCGCGGATCACCGTCTGGAGCGTATGCGCGACGGAACGCATGTCCGGGTTCGGAGTATGTTCAAAGAATGAAATATGGCGCTTCGGGAAGATCCGCATTTCGAACGGCTGGCGGGACACAAAAGGGGCGAACGCGATCGAATTCCGGTCTTCGTAAACGATCCTCGTTTTCTTGCGCCGTTCGTAATCCATCATCACGCAATGAACACACCTCTTGTGCTTCGCGTAATACTCGCGGGATCCGCCGATCGAGTGCGCCACGTCCGGCGGAATGATCGGGAGGGTCAAAACCTGATAATGCGGATGGGGTAATGTCGCGCCGGCGGCAGGCCCCCAGTTGAAGAAACTCGACGTATAGAGAAGACATCGGTCCGCCGCAAGGATCTGGTACCGTTTCTTCAGGACCAAAAGCACCTGGAGTGCCTCCTCGCGGTTTAGGTCTCCAAAATTTTTCCGGTGGTCGCGCGTGATCACCAAGTCGTGGTGCCCTATCCCGCTTGAAACCTGATACGGCCCCTGCGCGACGGTGCTCGTGCACGCCTGGTGATGCGTAAGCGCGGGATATTTGTTCGGGATCAGGGCAACTTTCCAATTTTTCCCCTTAGGGTAGCTCAGGATAGGCGGCCACTCTCCGCTTTTCTCGAGATCGTCAAACGGGCAATCCTTCTTGGGGAAATTCCGCTTTTTCTTTTCCGCATAGAACCCATGCGGACGGCCGGCGCGGTCCGGAGCCGCAATGATCCAATCTCCCGAAACAAGATCTCGGCGCAATTCACTCATAGATAGTAAGTAGCAAGTAGTGAGTAGTAAGTAGTAAGTAGTAGGATTCTTCTACTCGCTTATCTTTTAATTCTATTCATATAATACCAGTTAATGGCGTCTTTCGCTATCGGAACCACGTTCAAACTTCCTTCGCGGGAGTTTTCTATAAGCACCAGGATGGCGATCTGCGGAGGCTGTTCGCTGGCCGGAGCATACCCGACGAAAAACGCGTTTTCCTGCGTGTTGTTCTGAACCTGCGCGCTCCCAGTTTTCGCGGCCACCGGAAAGGGAAGCGACGAGAGAAGATGCGCCGTCCCGAGCGGAAATTCAACCGCTCCGACCATTCCCTTCTTTACCTCGTTCAAATAAGGCAAGAAAGCGGAGAGATCGGCGGTCTCTTCGGGGGATCTCTCTCCGTTCAAGAATGGCAGGAACATTTTCCCGCCGTTTCCGAGTGCCGAAATATAATTCAAAAGCTGAAGAGGAGTGACAAGAAGGTCTCCCTGCCCAATGCTCACGTTGTAGGTATCGCCAAGAAGCCACGACCGGCCATCTTTTTCCTTTCTGAGTTCGGGAGTCGGGAGAAAACCCTTCGCCTCAAATGGCATGTCTATTCCGGTTTGTTTCCCCAACCCGAACTTCTGCCACCATGTATAAAGCCGCGATATCCCGAGTCCGCCAATGTCACCGAACCCGCCGCCGACCGTATAGAAATATACGTTGCTCGACTGGGCGAGGGCGGAACTCAAATTCACCCATCCTTGCCGCCGCCAGTCGAGATACCGCGTTGGATTCGACGGATCATACGGGTTCGGAACGTCCAAATAGCCCGGCGAAAATATCTGACGCGCCGGATCAACAACGTCTTCCACAAGAGCCGCGGTTCCGACAAGCGGCTTAATGGTCGAGCCGGGGTTATAAAAACCGCCGACCGCGCGATTAAAAAGCGGACGGTCGGTTGAATTAAGGTACGTTTTCCGCTCGGCGCTCCGCGACGATTCCACGAACGCGTTCCCGTCGAACGCCGGAAAATTGAAGAGGGCGAGCACTTCGCCGTTTCGCGGGTCCATCGCGAGGCCGACCCCCTTCGTCCGCCCGAGCGCTCGGAGCCCGTCCTCGAACCGCTTAAAAAAATATTCCTGGAATTCGGCGTCTATGGTGAGCTTTAGGGTTTTTCCGATCACCGGGGCCTTTTCTTTTGTTTCACCCATTGGCTCCCCTTTCGCGTTCCGGAACTGGGATAATTCCCCGGGTTCTCCGCGAAGAATACCGTCGTAAAATGCCTCAATGCCGGATTTTCCGATAATGGCCTGCACATCGAGCGACGGATCTTCCTTTAGGTCGTCAGCATTCACCGCTCCGACATACCCAAGCACGGAAGAAAACACCGGACCGTAGGAATAACGCCGCCGAAATCCTTTTTCCACCGAAAGCGGCGCGAGGTTGCTGCTTTGGATCGCGATCAATTGGCTCTCCGTAATGTCATCGCTTAAAAGTATCTTCCCCGCCCGCTTCCCGTATTCCGCTTCGCGGATCCTATCGCGCACGTCGGCGGCAGTAAGCTCCGTAACACTCTCGATGGCCGTCAAGACCGCGTCTTCAAGTTCGCGATGTTCAACGAAACCCCGGACGTCGAGAAACAGCAGAAAGCTCGGCACATTTTCCGCCAGCGCCGTACCGTTACGGTCGTAGATAAGCCCGCGCGGCGGTTCAAGCGTGCGCCGATCGGTGAGATTGCGGCTCGCGCTCTCGGCGTACGACGCAAACCCGTTCGCGATAATAACCACCCGGCCGATCGCGACCATGCACAAAACAAAAATACCCACTCCCACAAAGAGAACGGATCTGTTCGCAAGCGGAACTTCGCGGACTCCATATTCGCCGACCAGCGAATCGCTTAAGACCTCTTCAACTGCCACGTCGCGATGCGAGAACATAAAATATTAGTGCGCCGTTTCGCTATAACCATATCGAAAAAACTGAAAAATGAGAAATCCAAAAAGCGAGGAGAGAAGAAGATCCATCCCTAGAAGGCCTGGGTCGCGGAGCGATTCCGAGAAGTTCAGAATGCCGTACCACAATAAAAGCGCGGCAAGAAGCCCAAAAAAATTAGAAAGCCACCCGGTAAACGGAAAAATGATCCTTCTTGCGCCTGCCATAAGAAGCGGCAATATTGCCACCAATATCGATTCGGGCCGGAGAACCGGCTGATAACCGAGAAAGAGCGCGGCAAGAAGCCCCAAAAAAAGCACCTCCCAAAAATCCAAAAAGAACGTGAGCGCAATGAGCGCCGCCAAAAGAAAACTTGGCTCTATCGGGATAACGGCCGCAAGCCGGATCTCAAGAAGAAACGCCGCAAAAAAAACAACAAGCGCTAAAAAAAATCTTCCGAGTCCTTCCTGTGAATCCCGGAATTGGAACGCACGGCCGTTCATTATTTCAGAATGTCCACTATTTCCACGTCTCCCACCCGGTACGGGATCTCGACATCCGCTTCCTTAAAAAGCGCGTCCCCGGATTCCCTTATATTCGTGATGGTTCCGAGCGTAATTCCGTACGGAAAGTGTTCCGCAATATTGAACACGGCATCCCCTTCCCGTATCTCCGCATCTTTCTTGATAAGAACCACCGTAGGCTGATTTCCGCCCTGGAAAAGCGCTTCTACCCCTTTGGTTCCGATCCGGACCGCGGATCTCCAGCGCGAATCGAAGATCGTCCGCACCAAACTTTTCTCGGGATATATCGCAGTCACCTTCCCAAAGAGAATGCCCCGCGCGGCAACCGGGGCGTCAAGAGAAGCTCCTTCCGCCGTTCCCGCGCTGACCAGAATTTCGTCCGTAAAGTTCAACGGGTCATGCGCATACACGAACGCGGGGATCGAACCCGGAGTATTACGCGGAAGATCGCGCGAGAGGGATTCAAGGGCCGCGAGTTCCGTTTTGAGTTTCGCGTTTTCCGCGCGCAGATCCGCTTCCGTTCCCGTTTCGTCCCCGCGATAACCGGAAAAATATCGCCGCACATTCCACCCCGCCTCCGGTTTCCAAACCAAAAGGAACGCCACGGCGAGGATGCCGGTTCCCAATATGATATTACTCTTTCCCATCTGCCTAGAGTGTACTACAAAAAACGCGAGGCAGAAAACCAGAGCCATCACAACCCATCCACGGGCTAAAGCGAGATGGACGGAGGTTTCAGCGGATTATCCAAGAGCTTCCGATACTGGTCAAAATTGTCCACGATGCGGCCCAATCCCCGCACAACGCACGTCAAGGGGTCGTCCGTGATCCGGGTGTGGATGGAAGTTTCTTTTTCTATCAAACGATCAAGACCGCGGATCAATGCCCCTCCGCCGCAGAGATATATCCCGTGCTTCAACATATCGCCCACAAGCTCCGGCGGCGTCATCGCTATCACTTCGCGGATGGCGTCGGTGATCGAATCGAACGACTTATTGAGAGCCGCCCGGATATGGGTGTTCTTGATTAGAATTTCCCGGGGAAGGCCGGTTGCGATATCGCGCCCCCGTATGTTCATTTCAAGCCGTTCATCGAGCGGAACCGCCGATCCGACGACGATCTTTGCCATCTCCGCCGTCGGCTCCCCAATGACCAGATTAAATTCCTCGCGGACGAACCGCACCACGTCGTCATTAAATCGATCGCCGGCGATCTTCAGCGTCTTTGAGACCACCGGCCCGCCCATTGATATCACCGCCACATCCGTCGTCCCGCCTCCGATATCCACCACAAGGCTCGCCGTGGGAAGATCAATGGGAAGATTCGCCCCCATCGCGGCCGCAACTTGTGCCTCGACAAGGTACACTTTCGCGCAACCGGAATTGAGCACCACATCCTCTATCGATTTCCGCTCGACTTCCGTAAGATTGTCCGTAATAGCAAGAACGCCGCGGCGGTAGCCGAACATTGCCCCCTTATTCACGCGCTTCAGAAATTGCCGGAGCATTTCCTGGGTCATCTCGAAATCGGAGATCACACCCGCAACAAGCGGCCGGATAACGTTGATGTGGGCGGGGGTCCGATTCGACATCCGCTTTGCTTCGTCGCCGACCGCGAGGATCTGATTTGTCTTTATGTTTACCGCCGCGAAAGACGGCTCGTTCACAACGATCCCCTTGTTCTTAAGATATATCAGCGAGTTCGCGGTCCCGAGGTCTATGCCAATGTCCCGAAAAAAATGATCTGAGAAAGCCATGGTGTAGTTAGTAGCGAGTAGTAAGTAGTGAGTAGCGCATTAAGGTTTCAGTATTTTGGTCAATTCGCTAAGGGTCACCAGTTTCGTTTCTTTTTCGTTCCGTAATTTCAGTTCGATCTTCTCTCCGGTTCGTTCGCTCGTGACCGCCCGGAAAGGGATCCCGATAAGCGCCGATTCCACCAACTTCTCGCCCGGAGAAATAGCGCGGTCATCAAAGAGTACCGAAATCCCCGCCTTTTGTAAATCGCCGTAAACCGTTTCCGCCCGGCTCCCCCCTAGGTCAAGAAGATGCACGGCGAATGGCGCAACACTCACGGGCCAGACAAGCCCCTCCTCGTCGCTTAAAACTTCGGCGATCGTACCCATTAATCTTCCGACACCTATCCCGTACGACCCCATAACCACCGGTTGTTTCTTCCCTTCCTTGTCGAGGAACGAAAGTCCGAACGCCTCGGCATATTTTGTGCCCAAGGGGAAAATATTTCCCGCCTCGATCGCGCGGCCCTTTTGGATATTGCCGCCGCATTTCGGGCATTTTGAACCATCATTCAGCTTGGATATCTCGGAATTTTCCGAGTACTCGCACTTTTCACAATAGAAAATCGTGTCCTCTCCCACCTCGGAAAGCACCTGAAATTCGTGCGTATTTGAAATGGTAAAATCGCCGCCCGCCGCGATCGTGTAAAGGGTTTTTAGGCCGCATCGTTCGAATATCCTGAAATATGCCTGCTTGACCTCTTCGTAATAGCGCAGTAGGTCCTTTTCGCTCGCGTGGAAACTATAGAGGTCCTTCATCAAAAACTCTTTGGTTCGGATAAGCCCTCCCTGCGGCCGCGCTTCATTCCTGAATTTCGTCTGGATCTGATACGCGTAAAACGGAAGGTCTTTATAGGAGCCGACGAACTTCGAGGCGATCACGGTGAGCACCTCTTCGTGCGTCCAACCCAGGGTATACGCCGCGTTTTTTTCTCCTTTCGCGCCAACTTCAAATCCGACATCAAGACCCCAGCGCCCCGTCGCTTCCATATACTTTTTCTCAACCATCGCTGGCATGAACATTTCCTGCCCGCCGATCGCGTTCATCTCCTCGCGGATGATTCCCATAATTTTATTCATCACTCTCCATCCGAGCGGAAGATACGCGTAGATTCCGGCGGAAAGTTTCCGCACAAAACCGGCGCGCGCAAGGAGCTTTGCGTTCTTCGCAACCTCATCCTTAGGGGACGTTCGTTCGGCTTTTGTGAACAGTTTTGATTGGCGCATCCCGGTAGTAGAAACTCGATAATAATAAATGTTTAAGTGGACCTTTTGTAAATCGCGGTTATAGAGTTTAACAAGTCATGCCCGGTCACCTATTTTTGAATCACGTAAGATCAATCGAGTTTTCACTACCGGGCATCGTTTCTAAAAAGTAGCACAAAAAATACCGAAAGAAAAGATGCCAAAATCTCCTTGCCGTGTATTTTGCCTTCTCTATTTGCGCTATACTAGCTGAATATGCCCTATAAAATCTTTCTCGGCTCTTTGGCAACAACAATTGCGTTTGTTGCTTATATTCCCTATTTCGTTAATATCTTTCGCGGCAAAACAAAGCCGCATGCGTTCTCTTGGCTCGTGTGGGGCATAATTAGCGGCATTGGATTTTTGGCACAGCTTACTGAAGGGGGCGGATCGGGTTCGTGGGTGACAGGATTCGGCGCCCTAGTTTCGTTCGTGATATTCTCTTTGGCGCTTCTCTGGGGCGACCGGCATTTTTCCCGTTTCGATTGGATGAGTCTTCTCGGAGCAGGCATTGCAATTTTTCTATGGTGGCTTACGGGCGAGCCGCTACTTTCTCTGATTCTCGTGATAATAATTGACGCACTTGGATTCTTGCCGACATTTCGAAAGGGGTTCTATAAACCATACGAAGAAACCGCGACTACGTGGGGGCTAAATTCCCTGAAATTTATGGTCGCACTTCCCGCACTCGAATCATTCACTCTAACAACATGGCTTTATCCGGTATATCTCGTTCTTGCAAATGGAACATTCGTGACGATGCTTTGGGTAAGAAGAAAAAGACGATAAGCGAAGACCCCCCTACAGCACCCTCGCCAAAAAGAACATTGCGAGCCCCAGGGCGCTCGCGATCGCCGAGATGATCCAGAACCGCATCGTCACCTGCGACTCGTGCCAGCCCAATGCTTCAAAGTGGTGGTGGACCGGAGTAGAAAGAAATATCTTTTTCCGGAACAGCTTCTTGCTTATGAGCTGAATGATAACGGAAATGGACTCAATGACCAGGATGATCGCGAAGAACGGGAGGAGGAGCACGGTATTCGTGAGCATCGCGACGATGCCTATCGTGATACCCAGGGACATCGAGCCCGTATCCCCCATAAAAAATTTTGCCGGATAAATGTTGAACCACAAAAACGCAAGGAGCGCGCCCATCACCACGCCGCAGAATGCCGCCAGGTCGTACCGCCCGAGCGTGAACGCCACGGTGGTCAATGCCCCGAACGCGAAAAGCGCCACTCCCCCCAAGAGGCCGTCCAACCCGTCCGTTTCGTTGGCGGAAAAAGCGCTTGCCACGATGATAAAGATAAAGATCGGGATGTACCAAACCCCGATGCTGTAATTTCCGAAAAACGGGACGACAAGCACATCCCAATCCAATCGGAAATAGAACCACCATGCCCCGATCAGGGCCGCGATCGTGTAAAGAACCAGCTTATAGCGTATCTTCAGTCCCCCGCCGTTCCCTCCGCCTATCCTTAAAACACCGAACCAATCATCGAGAAGGCCGAAAAGAGCGGCTATTAAAAGTGCCGCAAGCGGCAAATAAGTTTCTGCACGATCGATAAAACTCAGATAATTCCATATCCCGTCAAAGTAATAGCCAAAAATTCCGAAAATGGCGGCAAGCCCCAGAACCGTCGACCAGATGATGATCCCGCCCCCATTCGGGGTACCTCCTTTTTTCTCGTGAAATTTATTGTATATCGGAGCCTCTTTGGCGGTTCGGATGCGCTTCACCATTCCGTAATTTTTGAGGAACCGGAGCCAAAACGGCGTCGCGGCAAAAGCGACGACGAATCCCAGGGTCGTAAGAATGAGAATTCTAACGGCTTGCGCTAAAAGCATTTTTGAACCATCGGTTAAGTTTTTCCGTCTCTCCGAAGCGATCCGCCGCTCCAAAAACGACAAGAACGACCGTGCGCCCATCGTGAGAAAACAAAGAAAGAAGGTTCCCTTGGGATTGATCGGTATATCCGGTCTTCCCTCCGAGAAAATCGTCCCGACCGGAAAACAGATTAATATTTTGTATCGTCTTATCCGTTCCGCTCGTGCGCTCGGTTACAGCGATCCTTGGTTCGCGGGTGATCCGGAACACTTCGGGATAGCGGTTATACAGGGCGCGTGCCATCAAAACAAGATCCGCTGCCGTCGACTGATTCGCCGGCGAAAGTCCGGTTGGATCCGCGAAGAACGTATCCCGAAGCCCCCAAACTTCCGCAAGTTCGTTCATCCGATCGATGAATTCCGGCCTCCCGTAAAAATTCGCAAACGCGTCCGCGGCTTCATTCGAGGACGCAAGGAGCATAATGCGCAGGAGATCGTGCGCCGAGTACCGCTCTCCGGGATTTACCATCCGCACGGCGGTTTCCGGCTCGATATCCCTTTCGGATATCGTTATCATCTGTTCGGTCCCTATGTTCTCGAGCACAACCGCGGCCGTCATAAGCTTGCTTATGGAAGCGATGGGCCATCGTTTCTCACCGTGAAAATTGTAGTACTGTTCGCCGGAGCTCAGATCCGCGACGAGCGCAACCGACGCCTCAATGCGAGGAACCGTAAGGTCTCCTCCCGAGGGAACAAATGGAGCCGGACGGATGTCCACGGCGGAGTCGAGGGATGGATGCTCAATGAGCTCGCCTCCTTTGGGACCGGGGATAAACGCTTCGGACGGCGGCGTCTCCGGCAAAAATACGGACGGGAGCGACGCATTCGCGGCTTCCCTCGCATAATCACTCGGCGCCTTTGCATACTGCGAGAAATCCCGATGCACAAAAAAAACGGAGAGCAGAAGGACTCCGACGAACAAAAATTTTTGCGAGTGAGGCATCATTACGGTGTTTCTTCCGTGATGGCCGGCTTTAGTTGCTGAAATTTTTCATAATCGGGAAGGCTTTGCTGTTTTTCTATTCCCAGATGGCGGATGGTCGCCGCGCTTGCCCGATATAAATATCCATGCGGCTCGCTCGGATCGGGGATCCGGTCGATAAGCCCTCGCAACAGCAAGCTCCGCAAAATAAAACTGGAATTCACTCCCCTGAGATATTCAATGCGGATCTTAGTGATCGGCCCGAGATATGCGACAAGGGAAAGCGTCTCCACGCTTGCTTCGCTCAGCTCTTCGTCGAATTCTTCTTTCACGAACTGCCCGACGAATTCATGGAACCGCGGTTTGGTAACGCGCTGGACATCCGATTCGTTCGAAACGAGCGCAAGCCCGCGATCGGCCGCCTCAAGCCGCTCTTCAAAGATCCCGACCAGCTCCGCAAGCTCTTCGGCCTGGACACCCAGGATCTTCACGATCTTTCCCCGAGAGAGCGGCTCTCCCTGAAGAAAAAGAACCGCCTCGAATTCTGCTAATTTTTCTTCGTGGGTTTCTTCGGTCATTTTGGTGCGGATGTGATCATTATATCAGAAAAATAATGTGTTTGTTCAAGAAGGATCATCTGCTCGCGCGCCAGGTGAAGAAGCGCGAGGAAGATCGCTATCACCTCGCCGCGCGGTTTCGTCTCCGCGAGGGTTCTCAATGTGGTTCCCCCCCCTTTGGTGAGGCGCTCTATTATCTCCTTTATTTTCTCCTCGACGCTCACTACTTGGTCCCGGATAGTTTCTGTCTCAAGTTCGCCCCGATGAATGCTCTCCGCGATCGCCCGGAGCGCATGAAGGAGCGCCTCGGCATTCAGACCCGATCCCGGATAGAACATGCCCTCCCGAACGGCAAGCCGCTGCAGCATAAGGTACGACCTTCCGTGCGCATGCCCGGGGCCCTTCCATAGTTTCACGATATGCTTCATTCCCTCCCGGATCTCGCGGTAGAGCGTGAGGCGGCTCTCCA
>CAYTEE010000010.1:0-14314 GCA_964436785.1 uncultured Candidatus Saccharibacteria bacterium | reverse complement strand
AATCCCACCATGCGCCCGAGTTTTTCATCCCACAGGCGCAATTTGAGCGACTCGAGACCGGTCCATAGCGTGAGCGTGGTACCGCCGGCGAACGCCGAGTCCTTACTCGCCTGCGGCAACCGGTAAGAAGGAATCTTTGGGCTTAAGTGATGGATATGGTGAATACCGATATTCCCCGTCCACCACGCCAGCCAACGCGGCAGTTTGTAGAACGAACTGCCTAAAAGGCATGCCGTTGTGTGATTCCAGTCCTCATCTCGGCTCCAGTACGTTGCCTTGAACTGGTGCTGCACGTAGAAGAGCCATACTCCGATGATCGTCGCGACATAGAACACCGGCGCCTGTACGAGCAGATACTCGCGCCAACCCATAAGCGAGATCATCCCCGCCACATAGCCCAAGAGAGCAAGCGTCGTGCCGTGCACGCTCATCCTCGCGCGCGCTGGATCTCCGGGGCTCGGAAAACGCGTCCGATGAATGACGAGAAAATTGAACGGAGCTCCTGCGAGAAACAGGAATGCCGGATGCCGGTAGATGCGATAACCGAGCTTCCGCCACGGCGACAGCGCCCTGTATTCCTCAACCGTCAGCATCCACACGTCGCCAAATCCCCGCCGATCCAAGTTGCCGGAGGTAGCATGATGCATGGCATGGGCGTTTTTCCAATGAAAGAACGGGGTAAACACCAGCACTCCAAGAACAGCGCCAAAGCGATCGTTCAGCTTCTGGGACTTGAAAAACGAACCGTGTCCGCAGTCGTGCATGATAACGAACACGCGTACCTTGAAAAGCGCCGTGAAAAAAGAGAGTACGAGCGTCAGCAGATACGAAACGCCGAGACTCCAATACATCACGATCCACATTACCGCGTAGAGCGCGAGCGTCGTCGCGATCTCTGAGAGAGACCGGAAAGTATTCGGCGTTTGATACCTCGCCGTGATCTCTTTCCACGCGACGGGTATATCGGCGGTTCGAGTCGTTTGAAGGGACACAGCGGTCAGCTCCTTGTAGAAACAGTTGGTTGGGAAAAACCCGAAAGATACCCCAAGCGTCAATGTTCTATAAATAAGTATACCGCATATCCCCTTGAATCGCCTGCCCCGTTATGCGTAATTACTTATGTAATGAATATTATTATTTCCTTTCGCGCGATAAAAAATGAGCCCGCGCGTAGATCGGCGGGCCCTCCTTTTTGAATCGGGACGGCTCCCTATATCTCCTCATCCTGATAATCCTTGAGCGTCTGCTTCCCGTAGTCCTTCTCGGTCGAGAGGAACACCTCGCCCGGCTCGCTCGGATCACCGGAGAATCCCATCTCGAAGACCAACTTGTCGCCGTTCTTCTTGAGCCCACGGCTCCGAAGGTACGCGAGATCCTGCTGGTGTTCCGGAAAGATCACCATACGATCGCGTTCGCAACCCAGTTTCATAAATGCCTCCTCGATCTGCACTTTACTTGTATGTACCAGCGGAAATTCGGGCGCCCCAAACAGCCGCCATAATAATCCGCCATGGCGCCCTATGTGTCAAGAAAACCGCTGTTCTTTTATCTATCCTTTTTCCCCTCTTTTAATTTTCTTCCGTTCGTTGTCTGTAAGGTACGTCTTTCGGATGCGGACGCTTTTGGGCGTTACCTCTACCATCTCATCATCGCCGATGTAGCTTAGCGCATCTTCCAGAGTAAGCGTAAGCGGCACCTCAAGCTGATCCTGAAGGCCCTCGTTCTTCGCCCGAAAGTTCGTGAGTTCCCGCGTCTTGCAGATATTTATCGGCACATCGCCTGCTTTGGCGTTTTGCCCTACCACCATTCCCTCGTAGACAGGCACTCCGGCGCCGAGAAAAAGTTTTCCGCGCCCTTGCGCGGCAACGAGCCCGAAGTTATTGGAAACTCCGGTTTCGGTGGCGACGATCGAGCCCCGCACCTCCGGCCGGATATCGCCCTTCCACTCCTCGTACCCCAAAAAGATGCTGTTCATTATCCCCGTGCCTTTCGTACTCGTCAAAAACTCTCCGCGCGAACCAATAAGGCCCCGCGTCGGTATCGTAAAATCCATCCATACATTTCCATTGTCAGTCCGCATTTCCTTCATCGCGCCGGAGCGCTTTCCCATCATCTCGATCACCACGCCGGAGTATTTTTCCGGCACCTCTACCGAGACGAGCTCCATGGGCTCCATTTTTTTTCCATTCACTTCCTTTAAAATAACCTCCGGTTTCGAGACTTCAAGCTCGAATCCCTCCCGCCGCATTTTTTCCACCAATATCGCAAGATGCAATTCGCCGCGGCCGGCAACAACGGAGCGGTCCGCGGACGCGGTGGGAACGACTGAGAGCGCAACGTCGGTTTCGAGTTCGTGTTCCAGGCGCTCCTTGATGTTCCGTGACGTGGTGTACTCCCCTTCCTTCCCCCGAAACGGCGAGGTGTTCACGCCAAATGTCATTTTAATTGTCGGCTCATCTATCTCGATTATCGGGAGCGCCACGGGATTTTTTACGTCCGCGATCGTCTCGCCGATAGAAATATCCGGAATTCCCGCAACCGCAACAATGTCTCCTGCGTACGCCTCGGGGACGTCAACGCGGGCAATGCCATCAAAAAGCATCACGGAACTCAACTCCGCCCGCTTCGCTTCGCCCGCGCGGTTGATGTGGCAAACCGCCATTCCCTTTTTAAGAATGCCCGAATAGAGCCGGCCCACCGCGATCTTCCCTTTGTAGTTGTCGTATGCGAGGTTCACCGTAAGCATCTGAAGCGGCGCATCCTTGTTCACGAGAGGAGCGGGAATATATTTCACTATCTCTTCAAAAACCGGCTCGACATTCTTCATCTCGCCCAAGTCCGGAGCCATACCCGCCTTCCCGCTTATGGC
Organism: uncultured Candidatus Saccharibacteria bacterium; assembly: GCA_964436785.1. GTDB lineage: Bacteria > Patescibacteriota > Minisyncoccia > UBA6257 > 2-01-FULL-56-20 > CAYTEE01. The sequence goes on along the minus strand of CAYTEE010000010.1, from coordinate 11,445 downwards.
GGAAGCATAGATCACCGGAAATTCTATCTGGTGTTCGTTCGCGCCGAGCTCAAAAAAAAGATCGTACGTGGCATCCAATACCCACGCCGGGCGCGCATTTGGCTTGTCTATCTTGTTTATCACAACGATGATCTTATGCCCGGCCTGGATGGCTTTCCGCAGAACGAATTTTGTCTGCGGCATCGGCCCTTCCTTCGCGTCAACCAAAAGAAGCACGCCGTCCACCATGCGCATGATCCGTTCCACTTCACCGCCAAAATCCGCGTGGCCGGGCGTGTCCACGATATTTATCTTGAAATCTCGGTATTTGATGGAAACATTTTTGGAAAAGATCGTAATCCCGCGTTCCCGTTCGAGTTCGTTCGAATCCATAATAAGCTCCTTCGGAGCGTCGGTTTTCATCTTAAAATTCTCCGACTGCGTAAGGAGCGCATCCACGAGCGTGGTCTTGCCGTGGTCAACGTGAGCGATAATGGCGATGTTTCGTAATTCCATAGGCATAGCGCGAATCACCTAGGGCAAATAAAAATGCCCGAAGGGCGCGCGTCTTTAGGAAAGAAAATACCACAAAAAACGCGCTTTTGCAATAGCTCGCCCTAAGAAAATCAGGCCCTACTCCTAAATCCAGACCTTCTTCCCCGCGAGCTGGATCTTCCGCCGCCCGAACGGCCAAAATCGTTCAGTCGGGCGGGCGGAAGTTCCGGAAGTTTTGAGATTGGGAGTGTTCCGCGTATCAAACGCTCGATCGCGAAAATATCATTCCGCTCGTTCGGACGCGCGAACGAAATGGCATGCCCGCTCTCGCCGGCGCGGCCGGTGCGCCCGATGCGGTGCACGTAATCTTCGGCAACGCTCGGCAGATCGTAATTTATGACCAGTTCAATATTCGTCACATCAATGCCGCGCGCGGCAATATCGGTGGCAACAAGCACGCGGTACTTCCCCGCCTTGAATCCATCAAGCGCTTCGCGGCGCTGGTTCAGGGAGCGATTGGAATGAATTTCCGCGGCGGCATGCCCCAGCGCGCGGACATGCGCGGCGATCCGTTTTGCGCCGAACTTCATTCTCGCGAAGATGAGCACGGACCCCCGATATTCCTTAAGTATCTTTTCCAAAAGCTGGCGCTTTGCTTCTTGTGAAACAAAAAATACTTCCTGGGTAATATTTTTCGCGGCGGTTCCCGAACGCGCAATTTCTACTCGCACCGGAATCTTCAAGTACGCGCGCGCCATCACGACGATCTCCTCCGGCATGGTGGCGGAAAAAAGCATTGTCTGCCGTTTGTGGGGCAACACCGCAAGAATACGCTTCAGTTGAGGAGCGAATCCCATATCGAGCATACGGTCGGCTTCGTCCAAAACAAGAACATCCACCATTCCAAGCGCAAGCGTTTTCTGCGCCAGATGATCGATAATTCTCCCCGGCGTTCCGATAATAATATGGGGTTTTTTCCCCAAACTTCTGATCTGCCGCGCAATCGGCTCGCCGCCGATTATGGTTGCGGTTTTTACGCGGAGCGGCGTGCCTACATTTTGAATAGCTTCCGCAACCTGAAGCGCAAGTTCTCTGGTAGGAACCACAACGAGAGCAAGACCGCTTGACTGGAGCGCGTGCTGGATAAGAGGAATGCCGAACGCAAGTGTTTTTCCGGTTCCCGTCTGCGCGATCCCCATCACATCTTTCCCCTGGACCGCGATCGGAATAGCCTGGCTTTGTATCGGCGTCGGTTCCCGAAATCCCAGTTTATGAATAACCTCCAAAATTCCCGGCGCGATGCCGAGGCCGTAAAACCCGTGTTCGTTCGTCATCAGCTAACGGTTATTTATTAATTTGCTTCCAGAGCCAGACGCCAAGAAGAACGAGGTCGATGATCACCACGAGCCACGTGATGATACCGAACGTCCCCGCTCCTCCCATCAGTCCGTACCCGCCGTACCCCATCATAGGGATAGCATAACACAAAAGCACCCCCTTCGAACATCTTTGAGGGAGCGCTTTCTATACTCGACTGACGCTACTACGAAGAAAATTGCCTAGAAACCGAACCCTCGCATCATCTTCATGTGGCCGCCCCCGCCCGTCATCTTCCCTTGGTTGCTCTCCATGAATTTCAGGCGTTTATCCGCCTGCGCCTGCGTAATAACGCCTTTCTCAACCAGAGTTTTCATGTGCGATTCCATCTCACCGAGGCGCGCCGCCTGCATTTTCTCGGCAAGCTGGGTTTCTGTGATGCCACTCTCTTTCGCGATATCAAGCAGAGACTTCCCATCCGCCCAGCCGCTCTTTACGGCGTCAACGCTGACCCCGAGGATCTTCGCCTGATTCTCGAACATGGCCTGGTGGCGCTCCGCGATCTGGTCGGGCGTGAGCGCACTCCCGCCGCCAAACATGCCGAACCCTCCAAACCCATGCGCCGAAGCGAAATTCACCCCAAGGATCCCCGTTACGGCGAGCGCCGAGAGAGCCCCGTACAATGCTACTTTCCGTTTCATGCGTAGTGTTTTTTTTATTTGTTTTCGACTTTTTACCGAATTCTCTCCGCAGAAGAGGATTTGCGGCAAAAATACGGTTACTTTAATTACTACAAAAATCCGAAAAATTTATTTCACGAGCGAAACTGTGCTCGCAAAAGGGGTCGAACGGAGGGGCAGACTGCGGCGCATTGTATTTCCTCTTCTCGACCCCTTGGCCCGCTGCCCCTCGCACCAGAATACTACAACTACGGAGCGAACATATTTCGCGGCATCGGAACATGCCGCATGCCCATGCCGGAGAATTCAAAATCCTCGTCCACTTCCCGCATGCCGAATGCATTGATCGTATCTCCTTCCCGCGGGCCGAAAACAACCACGGCATCCCCCGCCTCAAGATCCATGCCCAGCGGGAGACGCGTCTTCTGCGATATAAAAATCTTCAACACCTCGCCTTGCGGATCCTGTATCATAAAGCTCGTTGAGGCAACTTCGGTGATCGTCCCGGGATAGGTATCCTGAAAGTGCGGCATGCCGAACCCGCGATAGAAATCCCCCGCGAACGGCGTTCGATTACCAACCGCATAGCGGAATACCCTGCCATGGAACGGCGTACTCGCTACTATGACGCCCCCCAAAAGAACAAGAAAAATGATCCCGAGAGCCGAATACAGAAGCGGGCGCCGGTAGGCGAACGAGTACCGCCGCACCAGGATCTCCAAAACAACGATAAAGATCAGAGAAAAGATAATAAGGATCCACGGAAGAGAGACTAGGAACACGAACCAGCCGCGCGCTCCGAAGATCGGCACGAACCATACTCCCGTGCGGCGAAGAGCGAAAATAATAAAACTCACAAGATAGAGAAGCGCGAGAAACAGAAGAGCTCCGCCCAAAACACCAAGTACCGCCTTGAGCACAAAGCGCCACCGGGGACGCATGGCAACGCGGCCACTTTTTATTGCTTCCAAAACCTGATCCCGTATTTGTTTTTTGTGCGATTCTCCGTTCATACGATCATAGTTTTTCCTTGATCATTTTTTTCAAAAGTGCCCGGCCGCGCATGAGCCGAATCCCTACCGTTCCCATGGGCACCTCCAAAACCTCCGCAATTTCTTTGTAATCCATATCTTCTAAATAATGGAGAACAAGGGGTTCACGGTATTTTGCGGGCAAGGTGCCAAGCCCAAGATCAAGAAGATGCGCAAGTTCTTTGTGTTCCATTTCGCTTTCTGCGGTTTCTTCCGCCACCGGATGAGGGAACAGCAGATCGGGGTCAAAAAAAGAAAGCGGGGAACTCGACCTCTTCTTTATCGCGTTGATAAATTCATTGTGGGCAATACGGTATATCCATGGCGAAAACCGCTTGGACAAGTCAAAGCCCTGAATGTTCATATACGCCTTCAAGAAAACCTCCTGCACCACGTCCTTGCCGTCTTCCCCGCCAAGAAGAAACTTCCGGGCGTAGCGGGTCATCTTTGTTTCATAGCGTTCAACAAGCGTACCAAACGCTTCAATGCCGCCCTCCTGTACTTCTCGCGCAATCTCTTCATCGGTTTTCCCGGCCATCATTCACAAATAATACTACAAAAAACAGGAGGTGTTTATTTCGTCCCATCAAACAAACAACGCTTATATTCTTATTCTAATGTTCTTGAGAACATTAGAATAAGAATATACATCACGGAAAAAAGAAAAAGGGCCTGCATCGTTTGCAGGCCACTTGAGAAATTTCTGTCTTGTTTCCGTTCTCTGAACATCGCGCCACTCATATCCAAAGCCTAAGATTATTAGTCCGGCTAAGTGTTCCTTTAAAAAGAAACACTCCTCTTAGGTTTGATCTTATCTCCCCCGAGGTGGTAATGAGCAGGCGAAACGCCCGAAGAACAGGAAAAGAATACGTTCGGATCCCGATGCTATGCCGCAGTGCTCCCGATAGGAGCGGCTGTAGCACTCCCGCCTTCGCCGCTCGCTATTCGAGGCAAGCCTTGGTTGAGGTCAAGATGCTGTTCTGCGGTTCGGAGATGTCGGAGGATGTTCCTCTCCTTCACATCCCCCACCTTACAACGCACGCAGCGGCAGTGAACTTCCTTGTCCGTATCGTCGACATACGGCTTGTCAAATTCGCACTCGACGCCCCGATAGTCGACAACCTTTTTGGGCGGCGATCCCGTGAAACCCCCAAGAGAAGCATACTCTTTTGGCGGCGGAGAAGCCGATACCGCGGCGACAGCCGTGTCTCCGGCCTTCTCGCTTGTCGGTACGGCCTCGGAAGCCTGCCCACGCTTCCTACGGAAGAACATAAGCGCAAGGATCACGCCAGATAGAATAGCAACGACAAATCCCAATGCCCTAGAGAAGGACTTCTCCTTGCCCAGCTCCTCTGTCTTATTGGCAAGGGCAAGCGCCGCGGCGTTCCATCCATCGTCAGCCTTCTTGGCCTCTGCGGCGAGCAAATCCGCTCGCGCCTTTGCCAACTTTAGGTCGTCATCCGCATTCTCCGGGACAGGCACTGTGGCTTGCCCTTTTGCCGCTTCCGCGGCCGCGAGCTTCTTCGTGAGCTCCGCGACCTGTTTCTCGAGCTCGGCGTTCCGTGCTACGAGTTCGGCGAACTCTTCGGACGGCTCCGAAATCCGCGGCGTACGCGCGACTTTCAGGCGGGCACGCTCGGACTTGAAGATTCGCTCCGAGTTTTCCGCGACACACGCGGGTGGCACATCGGCACAGTTCGCCGGGTAGAGAATCTCCCTGCCGATCTGAAGCTTCGGGAGCATCTCGAAGGTGATTCCGTTCAACTCCATGACATCTGAAGTCCAGCGTATGTTACACCCGACTCTCCCGAGGAACTGGGACAGGCCCTCTCCCTCCCAGATGTACCCAACGGACTCGGTAGTCTTGCTCGGCGGGTCTTCTCTTCCAAGCACAATCGCGCCCGGGGCATCGATCTTGGCGCCCAGCACGAGCGCGGCAAGAACCACCATCAGCACCTTCTTCACTTTGCGCTCCTTTGCCGCTCGCGGCGGCTCCAAAAAGATGTCTGTATCGGTTCGTTTCGTTCGATTATATTATCAATAACTCAAGCGCGGCTAAAAAACTCGCGCCGTTCTGGTAAGGAGAGTACCCAAAAATAATCCAACCGTCAATCCCGTGTACTGGATGGGTACATAGGTAACGTCTTACCCACAAAGGAAGATGCATCTGCTGCACTGCCCCGAGGAAGCTCTCGGAGGAGCAGTGAGCTTGGTATCCCTTAAGGATTCACGCTCCGAGAGGCAACGGGCTCCGACCGCTGGAGTCGGAGAACCGCGGTTCCAAGGGACGGTGCGGCAGATGCTATGATGTTGCTGATATATCTCGTCTTTCGCAAAAAACCGAGAGCCTTACGTTTTCATCCCCTCCATCAGATCTTTGAGCTTCACCGTCGCAACGCCCACCACTTTGTCCGCCCCGCCGTAATAAACAAAAAGCGTCCCGTTCTTCAACACCGCGCCGCACGGGAACACGACATCCGGAACGATGCCTTCTTTCTCGTATTTCATCTCCGGCTCCAGGATAGGATCATGCGTTCTCCGGAGGATCCGCCGCGGGTTCTCTTTTTGAAGAAGCGCCGCGCGGACATGGTAGTGGTTCGTGCGCTTCGATATCCCGTGATAGAGCAAGAGCCAGCCTTCTTTTGTTTCGATCGGCGGCGCCGAAATGCCGATTCGCTTGCTGTCCCACAAGGTCTCCCGCGGATCCATAAGCACGCTCCCACTGAGAAATTCCCCGCTCTTGAACTTCAGGTCTTTTACGAAATCTATCCAGATATTCACGCCGCCCTGCCGATGAAGAAACACATACTTTCCTTTTACCTTTCTCGGGAAAAGCGCCGCATCTTTATCTTCAACGCCCGGCGGCGAGACCAAGATCGGTTTCGCCCAGTTCCACTTCATATCAAGAAAATCGTTTCGCGCGATGGAGGTAAGCGCCACGCGCGGGGAATTCACGCCGTCGTACGCCGTATAGCACATATAGATAGTATTCCCTATCCGCGTAAGACGCGGATCTTCGCACCCCGAATTCCCTCCGGGAACTTTTTTCTTTTCAAAATCTTCTCGCGGAAGATATGCGGGGCTTGAAAACCGTTTTTCAACCCGAAGCCCGTCGCGCGAGAGGGCATATCCCATAACCGAGGTGTTATCGTCCGACATCGCGCGGTAGAGAATATGCACGTTTCCCTTCTCGAGGACCGCGGCCGGGTTAAAGGCCGCTTTCGATTCCCATGAGTGCTCTCCGGTGGGTTCGATGATGGGGTTCCCGCCGAATCGGACAAGTTTCCGCCGCGCCACAGCAACAAGCTGGTCTATAATATCCGCAAGCGTAAACGTTGCGAGGCACGAAACCTTATCCGCGCCGCCATAGTAAAGAAGAATCTTATTTTTCCTCGCGATCGCGCCGGATGGGAACACGATATTCGGGACTTTTCCATAGCGCTCATAATCCTCGCGCGGCACGAGAAACGGGCGCTTTACCTCACCGATCACGGTTCGCGGGTCATTCCGGTCGAGGAGCACCGCCTGGATGCCGAATACGGCAGGCGGCGAAAAATAATTATAGATATATGAATAGAAAAAGATCCATCCTTCTTTGGCGAGGATGGGCGATGCGCCAGCTTCCAAATGATCGCGCGATCCCTTCGGTATCGAAACCACGTGCTGATCGATCGTTTTGTGCCATTTCTCCCAATACGCGGGAGACCAAATGTCTTCCACCTTGTCGAAAAGCGCAAGGCATATCTTTGCGGGCGGCGAATCCGTATGCGCCGTGAGTATCGCCGCGATCTTTCCGTTAACTCGCTCCGGAAAAAGCATCATCGCCTTTGCGTTAAACGGGGTGACGGGGTGTTTTTCGAACGTTTTGAAATCTTTTGTTATCGCGAGGCCGATCTTTATCCCCTCCGGAGCGAACGGGTACTTCGAAAGCGCGGTGTAGAAAATAAAATAGCGCCCCTCGAATTTCGTGACGCGCGGATCCTCGCACCCGAATTTTTCCCATTCTTCCTCCGGCCTTATGACCTGCGCATGCTTCCCGAAACTTACGCCGTCAATGCTTGCCGCATGGCCGATCGAGGAAATTTCGAGCTTCGCGCCGGAGATCTCTTTTTCCCGCGAGATCGCACGATATAGCAGATGGATCACTTTCCCGTCGCCCGAAACCGACGGGTTGAACGCCGCTTCCGCTTCCCATTCGTTCGCCGGATCAGGAGAAAGTACCGGATTCTCGGGAGACCGCCGGATATCAAGCATAAAGAAGCGGCTTACCTCTTTCGGGCGCGTTTCATCTTCGGCGACCCGGTACGTTTGAGCTCGCTCAAGAATTCCTTAAGGTCGGCGGTTGCGACGCACGCCACGGAATCCGCGCCGCCGTAATAGACATGGAGCATCCCGCCTATCATCACCGCGCCGCACGAATAGACAACGCCCGCTTTAAACCCGCTGTTTTCGTAAAATTCATCCGGTTCCAGGATCGGTTCCTGCGAGCGATAGAGGATCTTTTTCGGGTCTCCGAGATCAAGAAGCATCGCGCCAAGCTTATATCGACCCGGGTCTCGGCGGTCGATCGCATGGTAAAGAAGAAGCCAGCCGTCCTTTGTTTTTATCGGCGGGGGGCCGGCTCCGCGTATGTAGCTTTCCCACCTGCCCTTCGCTAACGCGTCGCTCCGGCGGCTCCGAATATATTTCTTCCCGTCGAATTCGTCCAGGCTCTCAACGTAGTCGACGAGTATCTCCGGAGAAATGCTGTGCAATATCGCATACTTCCCCTTTATCTTTTCCGGAAAAAGAACCCAGTTCTTGTGAATTTCCCCCGGCGGAGAAATGAACACGGGAGCTTTCCAATTCCATGTTTTATTGCGAAGATCTTCGAGCCCTATCGAAGTTAAGGCAATGCGGAGCGAGGCCCATCCGTCGAACGCGGTGTAGAGCATATATACCGTGTCCCCGATGCGTGTGAGGCGCGGATCCTCGCACCCGCCGTTCCATCCCCCGCCGGAATCATAGAGGGCCTTCGGCATCTCAAGGCGTTTTTTAAAAGCGTCCGCCGCCGTCCCGGATAGGACATACGCGGGGTATGCGGACCGCTCATCGATATCCAAGCCATTGTCGCTTACCGCGTACCCCAAAACCGAAGCATCATTGTCCCCGATCGCGCGATAGAGAAGATGTACCCTCTCGTCATCATGCACCGCTCCCGGATTGAACGTCGCCTTCGATTCCCAGGCCCGCTTCTCGTTCGGCTGAATGATCGGATTTCTTTCAAATTTTTCAAGAGGGGGCTGTTTCCTCCGCGCCCTTCGCGCCGACCGGAAACTAGCCCGGAACCCGGGCTTGAATTTTAAGACGAGTTTCTTTTTCTTTCCCGCGGAATTTTTTTTGCCCGGCGTTTTTCCTGTTTTTTTTCTTTTTCCGCCAACAGCAAACGCCGCCTTCTTTCGTGCCGGCTTTTTTCTTACCATCCCGTATATTATAAATCTTTGGCCGCACGCTACGCAAACCGAAGTTATCCTCAAGTCAAAGAATTGCGTGTGTTATACTCACAAAAATGATAGAAGTCGAGGTTCGGGGGCAACTGGACAAGAAGGGATATGGAAAACTTAAGGATTTCCTCGCCAAAAACGGCAGGTTTCTTGGACACAAGGAGCGGGAAATGTATCTTCTCCGCGGCCACCCCGGGCATTCGCACGACCCAACGGCGCGCGAGATGGATATCCGCCTCCGGAATACGGACGGCGAGTGCGAAATTATGTTCAAGCGGAAAGCGGGAGATAAAAATATCGGGCGCGAAGAAATTTCGCTGAAACTCAAGGACAAGAACCTCGAGATCGCAAAACGCGCGGTAAAAGCTCTGGGATATGCGAACGCCATTAAAATGCATCGCATTATGGACCAGTATCAATACGAAAATATCCACTGGCAAATCGTCAGAACGCCGAAGGATTATTTTTATTTCGAAGCGGAACAAGAAACGGAGAATGAAGGCGATGTAGAAAAAATACACGCCGCACTTGCCGAGAAGGCGCGGTCAGTGGGCCTTACTGTCCTTACGCCGGAGGAAACACGCGACTTCCTTTTTCTCCTTGATCGCGAAGTGAACGAAGAAGTTGCTTTTTGACATATTCGACGGCACCCCAAACTTCGGCCCTCGGGCCGAGTAGCGGCGCCACCCAGTGTCAATCCTGAGGACTTCGACTGAGCTCAGCCGAAGTCCAAATCACAACCTCGAAGGTTGTGATTTCGAACGGATTGATTTTTCTGTCTCCCTTTGGTACAAAGAGAGCAGAACACCTTTCCGTTTCCCCGTTCCCTGAAAGGAGCGCGCGATGGACGCCGTGTGGGGTTTTTGCCAGATCGTTTCCGAGTGGATAGCGACTTTCTACGGATGGGGGCTCAGCAGCCCGATGCACTATGCCATGTTTGCCGTGGCAACCGGAGCCGTCTGCGCGGGAGCCTTCCACTACTTCGAGCGCTCCAACGACCCGATTGAATACACCGGATCGCTTATAGTGGGAGGGATTTTCTGGCCGCTCATTCTCCCTCTCCTCGCGGTGGTAGCCATCGTCATCAGCGCCTGGCTCTCCGCCGTGTGGCTCTTTGAAAAAGTCTTGCTTCGGGCGGAAAAGAGAGCCTGAAGCCGGCGCATCTCGATACGGGAGAAATCCTCAGCAGGGCCGCCGCATTGGACCCTGCTTTTTTTATTTTCCACCGAACGAAGAAGTTAAATTTTATTTTAAAAAATCACTCCAGAATAAAATTTGCTATTTTCTTAAGAAAAAGCCCCCGTCGCTCGGCATAAAACCTCACGAGAGGGGCTTGGGTTGCATTGATGCAAAGAGTTCGAACACGAGGTAGTCGCGCGCCATGCGCACCACGCGGATCTGCGACTTGCCGAGGCGCCGTTCGGGATCCGGGAGCACAAGGGACGCCATGCGGTGCTCGCGCGTCTCTTTGAAGTCCCAGCCGATCATTTTCCCCAGCTCTTCGAAGAAGGGACTCTTCTCTCCGCCGGGAAGATGCCGAACAAGCATCTCCACAAGAACGTGCTTGAGAAACTTGCTCTTCTCGATGCTCTCTTGGATGTTCCAGACATGTGGAAGATGAGCGAGCTCCCCTTCCCAGCCTCCCTGATGTGGCGCCAGTATAGAGCTGATCCACCTCGCAAATCTTATGAGCCGTCCCTCAAGATCTTCGTTCCCGTAGATCTCGGCCCAGAAGATGTCGGCCCAGAAGATGTCGCGGATGAGAAATTTATCTTCCCACGACACGCTGAACCGAAGCGAGAGCGGCGCTGGGCGAAATACATCTCGCTCATACATCTCATCTCTACGTGCGCTGAATATTCCCTTCCGGCCTTTCACGAGATACGGCGACTTCAACCCCCTCTCATAAGTGGAAACTTGCGCGTCCACCATCTTCTGAAGCGCTCCGAAAATATGCGGCGCAACTTCCCGATGTTGCGCCTCCGAAAGACCAGCCACCTTGTGCCGTATCGGGAAGCACTCATGCTCCTCTCCGGGCTTCCATGTCCCCTGCGGTTTCTCGGACTTTCGGTACGGCCTCGTACGATTTACTCCCACCTCGCAGAGCACCATTTCTTGAAGACCGTCAACCAGCATGCCACTCGGCGGCGGCCCCAAAACCCCGATAACACTCAAGCGCGGACACGACTCCAGAGAGCGGAGACACTCCCGAACTGCAGAAGGCCCAACCTTAAACACGAGGAGGGCCTCCCGCTCCACGAGCGCTGTATTTCTCTCAAGAGACGGAATAAGGCCCTTCCCTATCGGCTTCACCAGAACCTCCTGTCGGTATGACCTCTATGCGTGTTTTTCCTATTGCTGTTTATATTGTCGCCTTAATCGGCGGAAGAAAACAATCCACATGTTTTCCCCAGCCGATAACGGGCCTATTCCGGCCTCTCGGTAAGGATTTGTAGCTTC
>CAYTEE010000009.1:11829-15919 GCA_964436785.1 uncultured Candidatus Saccharibacteria bacterium | reverse complement strand
TAGTAGAAGCTTCGCTTCACTACGGGGCAGGGAAAAACTTAAAATTGTCGGTATGCGCCGTGGACATGCTACACTTAGAGGAATCCCATGCGCATTCCCCGCATTTCAAAAAACAGGTACTTCGACGCGCTCCTTAAGCTTTTCATCCTCTCGGCGGTTCTTCATATCGCGATCCTTTTTATATATGCCGTAGCAAGCGGCGACATCCGCCAGCTGAATTATCTCGGCATTTTGGATTTTACCCTTTTCTTTCCGGCGATCATTGAGGGTTTTTTTAACAACATGGTGGCCCTTTTTCTCCTCCTCGCCGTGTACGTTTCCATTTTTATCTTTTTTTCGAAGCCGCGCCGATAAGGGTTCATGCCTATTCCCGGGGTCACGCTCTTCAGGGTTCCCGTCGCGATTCCCGCGGAGATGGAGCTCGCCGTTGCCTCGCTCCGCGATTCCCGCGACAAGATGGAGTGTTTGGTCCGGGCGTATCAGTTGCTTTCCCAAAAATACCGCGGGTATCGCATTCGGACCTATGTTTACATTCTATCTGCGCTCCGTTCCGACTTGCGCGAGATCTGGCAGAGGAGCGGGTTTCTCCACTGCATGACGCTGAATTACTTATTGAAGATTCTTCTCGTGAAGAGCGGCTATTTTCGGGATGCGGACGTCCGGTTTTGCTGGACGCTTATCTGGTTCATATCCCCCCACCAGTATATAAAGGTCCGGATCGCCGACGACAGTTGGGTGGATGTTGACCTTTGGGGGCGGGCATTCGGCATACCTTTCGGGAGCCACGCCCATGGCATCCATTCGGGGTCGCTTTGGGCGAAGAGCTGACGACATACATAAGCAGGATTCTTGCTTATCGTGGCGCTTATGGTACGCTAAATGACAGTATCGGGCCGTTTTCTCGTTAACCCGCTGACCCCTGGAGGCAGCAATGCACCGACCAAGGCCACCCCCTAGCGGAAATACGGTCCACTAAGCACGCGAGCGAACGACGACGGGCAACAACAGATTTTGATTCAATCCGTAGATTTTGATTCAATCCGTTGTGCGCCGCGAAGAGCTTACCCCGTTTTTGGGCGTACCCCAGAAGAGTAGCTCATCTAAGCGCCGCACGACACCGGGTCCTGTCGTCGTTCACTCCTCACTTCCCAACCGCTCCCCCGAGCGGTTTTTCCTTTGAAAACGGTTGTTTTTCGCTGTTTTTTGTGATACACTAGAGATGCCGGTTGGTCGGCTCTTTTTTGTGAACCCAGCTCCACGGTTTTACTCATGGCATTATATTTTGGGACTTCATACATGATTGTTCCCCTAAGGATTCCTATATGCGGTTTCCCGTGGGGCTGGATAAATGGCAATGAATTCTAAAACGAAGGGAAAAGATCCGGAAAAACAGTCCCAGGGAACCCATCCTTCCTATGACGCGAAGGATATTTACGTTCTCGAAGGATTGGAGCCGGTCCGGAAGCGGCCGGGGATGTATATCGGTTCAACCGGTCCGGACGGCCTCCATCATTTGGTTTGGGAGGTCGTGGACAATTCGGTTGACGAGGCGATGGCGGGGTACGCGAAAACTGTGACCGTCGAACTTCTGCCCGACCAAAAAGTAACGGTTACCGACGACGGACGGGGAATCCCGGTTGATACCCATGCGCAGACGAAAGTTTCCGCTCTTGAAACGGTGATGACGACATTGCATGCCGGAGGGAAATTCGGGGGCGAATCGTATAAGGTTGCCGGCGGACTTCATGGAGTCGGCGTTTCCGTGGTGAACGCCCTTTCCGAGTGGGTGCGAGTGGAAGTTTCCCGCGACGGAAATCTTTACGCGCAGGAGTATAAGCGCGGAGCGCCTATCGCAAAGGTTAAAAAAGTAGGAACTTCGGAGGCTACCGGCACGAAAGTGACGTTTCTTCCGGATGTGGCAGTATTTTCAAAGATAGAATTCGACGCGAAGCGGATATTGGACCATCTTCGCCAGCAGGCGTTTTTGACAAAAGGCCTCCGCATTAATTTTTTGGATCACCGGAAAACCCCGCCCGCTTTTTACGGCTTGTATTTCGAAGGCGGGATATTGTCGTTCGTGCGCCAGCTCTTGCCAGGGCAGAAACTTCACGAGGAAAACATTTTCTACATACATAAAAATTACGAGAAAACCGAGGTTGAGGTGGCGTTCACCTATGCTGACGATTTTGACACGAAGGAGCTGAGCTTTGCGAACAATATCTACACGCCGGACGGGGGAATGCACCTTACGGGATTCCGTTCGGCGCTTACCCGCTCATTGAATAACTATGCGCGCTCGGAAGGGTATCTTAAAGAGAAGGATGAGAACATCACGAGCGACGACACGCGTGAAGGGCTGGTTGCCGTGGTGTCCATAAAGATACGGGAGCCGCAATTTGAGGGGCAGACCAAGGCGCGGCTGGGAAACACCGAAGCGCGGACGGCGGTGGAATCGGTTTTGAATGAAGCGCTTAAGGAATTTTTGGAAAAACGCCCGGCAGATGCCCGGCGGATGATAGAAAAAGTTCTTTTGGCCGCAAAGGCAAGGAAAGCCGCAAAAGCGGCGAAGGACACCGTGCTTCGCAAAGGGGCGCTCGGGGGGTTTACTCTTCCCGGGAAGCTTGCCGACTGCAGTTCGAAGAATCCGGAAGAATCGGAGATATTTATCGTTGAGGGAGATTCCGCAGGCGGAACCGCGAAGCAGGGTAGAAATCGCAATACGCAGGCGATCCTTCCGCTTAAGGGGAAAATTTTGAATGTTGAAAAAGCGCGGCTCGACAAGATGCTCGCTAACCAGGAGATCCGTGCGCTTGTGATAGCGATGGGGACCGCTATTGGCGATGAATTCGATCTCGGGAAGATACGGTATCACAAGATCATTTTGATGAGCGATGCGGATGTTGACGGAGCGCACATTCGTACTCTGCTTCTTACGTTGTTTTACCGGTATTTCCCGCAGATCATCGAAGAGGGATATCTTTATATCGCACAACCTCCGCTTTATCGCATCCAGAGCGGAAAAGAGGTTCACTATGCGTATACCGACGACGGCAAAGAGAAGATACTCAAAAATCTGAAAGGCGGAACCCCGCACATCCAGCGCTACAAAGGGTTGGGCGAGATGAACGCAGAACAATTATGGGAGACGACGATGGATTCGGAGCGCCGCATTCTTCTCCAAGTATTCATTGAGGACGCCATGGAAGCGGACCGCCTGTTCGATATCTTGATGGGGGACGAAGTTGCGCCGAGGCGGCAATTTATTCAAGCGCACGCGGAGGCCGTAAAAAATTTAGATACATAAAAACGGCTTGTGTTTATGTCCGCGGGATGGTATAAGATTGTGGCATTATGGCACTAAACATCAAAGCGTATATTGAAGAGGTCCGCCAGGAGTGGCGGCACGTGCATTGGCCGACGCGGCAGGAAGCAGTCCGCCTTACCCTGATCGTGATCGGGCTCTCGCTTATTCTCGCTGTCCTTTTGGGCGCGTTCGATTATCTTTTCACCATCATTATCTTGAACATTTCTCCCGCATAACCATGGAAGAACTTAAGGGAAAGAGCAATATCCGGCAATGGTACGCCGTTCATACCTATTCCGGATACGAAGAAGCGGTCGCGCGGTATTTGAAGCAGCGCGTTGAATCGCTCACGATGGGCGACAAGATCTTTAACGTGGTGGTTCCGAAGGAAAAAAAGATAAGGATCAAGGGAGGCCGGCGGCAGACCATCGAGGAGAAAACATATCCCGGGTACGTCTTGGTTGAGATGATCATGAGCGAGGATTCCTGGTATGTGGTTCGGAATACGCCGCGGGTGACGGGTTTTGTAGGAGCGGATTCCACACAGCCCACGCCGCTCTCGAAGGAGGAGGTGGAATCTCTCCTTGCGCGGAGCGAGCATGGAGAAGGAAAATTCAAGGTAGATCTGTCGATTGGTGATCTTGTAAAAATTACCGATGGTCCATTCAAGGACTATGACGGCAAAGTTTCCGAGATCGACGAAGAAAAAGGGAAGGTGAAAGTACTGGTGCCGGTCTTCGGGCGCGATACGGCGGTCGAGCTTGATTCGCTGCAGGTGAAAAAGGT
>CAYTEE010000009.1:7257-11729 GCA_964436785.1 uncultured Candidatus Saccharibacteria bacterium | reverse complement strand
CCTGCGCCGCCGATCGGCACCGCGCTTGGGCCTCAGGGCATTAACATCGCCGAATTTTGCAAACAATTCAACGAGGCGACAAAGGAAATGACGGGCGATATCGTGCCGGCGGAGATAACCGTTTTTGAAGATCGGAGTTTTACATTCCGGCTCAAAACCCCTCCGGCATCCGACATGCTGCGGAAAGCTGCGGGCATAACAAAAGGAGCCGCAAATCCATTGAAGGCGAAAGTCGGGAAGGTAACGAAGGCGGATATCAGGAAGATCGCGGAACGCAAGATGGTTGATTTGAACGCGAACGACCTTGAGGCCGCGGAGAAGATCATCGAAGGCACAGCCCGCAGTATGGGTATTGAGGTAACGAAATAGCCATACTGCGGCAAAGTGGGGTCCCGCCTTCGTCCCGCTTTTGCGGGACTACGGACGGGCAGGCGGGAGAAAAGATAGAAACCGACCTGTCCGCCGAAGCTTTTTAGCGAAGGCAGAGGGTTCTCAAGGAGCGAAGCGACGAAGAGTGGGGATCACAGTTGAGTAATTCCCATATTAAATAGTTCGAGTCGAGTGAGGCGCCTCTCATAGGAGGCGTTTTGTTTTTTGTGGTATTATAAAGCTACCTATGGAGCGCGGAAAATTTATCGTTTTTGAAGGCCTAGACGGTTCCGGAAAAACGACGCAGGCGGGGCTTCTCGCGCGCTTTTTGGAATTTCAAGGTAAGGAGGTGGTTTCAACCAGCGAGCCGACCGGAGAGGGCGACGCGGGGCAAGTTATCAAAAAGGTGCTTATGCGCGAAGAAATGCGTTCGCCAAGGGATCTCCAGGAGCTTTTTGCGGAAGACCGCAAAGTGCACCTTAGTACCGTGATCTTGCCCGCGCTTGACGCCGGAAAAATAGTGATCTCCGACCGCTATTTTTTGTCGTCTATCGCGTTCGGTTCGATAGGGTGCGACTTTGAATGGCTTATCGGCCTGAACGCCGAATTCCCGAATCCGGATATCACATTTTTTCTTAATGTTTTGCCGGAGCACTGCATCGAGCGGATCTATGCCCACAAGCGGGATATCAAATTGTTCGAGAGGCCGGAGGCGCTCAAAAAAGCGTGGGAAACATATCAGAAATTGCCGGAGAGATTTCCGAACATACATATTATTGACGGCGAGCGCCCCATAGACCCGATATTTGAGGAAGTCAAAGCAAAAATCGCCGCTCTTTTCTAGGCGGCATTTTTCTTTTATTATAACTGCACATGAAGTATGTCCCGACAATTGGGCTTGGAAATTCCCGCCTTCGTTACCTCCTTCGCGCAAGGCTACGGAAGGTCAAGGAAAACTTCGGCGGGCAGGCACGCCTAAAAACATACAATGAATAAATACATTCCGACGATAGGATTAGAGATACACGCAGAACTCAAGACGCGGACCAAGATGTTTTGCGATTCGCTAAACGACCCAGGTGAGAAACGGCCGAACGCGAATGTCTGCCCCGTATGCTTGGGGCATCCGGGGACACTCCCGGTTATAAACAAGAAAGCCGTAGAAGCGGTTATAAAAGTAGGGCTCGCGCTCGGGGGGAAGATAGCGGAGCGCACGAAATTCGACCGGAAGAACTATTTTTACCCCGATCTTCCGAAGGGGTATCAGATCTCCCAATATGACGAGCCGATCGTTTTGGGCGGCGCGATGGAGCTTTCGAAAGCCGGTACCACGATCCGGATCACGCGGATCCACCTTGAGGAAGACGCCGGACGGCTATTACATAGCCACAATAACAATGACGATAACGATGACAAGATCGGGGGCAAGCATAGTCATCGTCAGGAGTCATCGTACACGTTAGTAGATTATAACCGCGCGGGAGTGCCGCTCCTTGAGCTCGTAACCGAGCCGGATTTTAAAAGCGCCGAGGAGGCGGTGGAGTTTGCGAAAAATCTCCAGCGGATCCTTCGGTATCTTGCGGCTTCCGATGCCGATATGGAAAAGGGGCAAATGCGCGTCGAGGCGAACGTGAGTCTGGGAAAATGGCTCAAGGGGAATTGGAAGATGGGCACGAAGGTGGAAGTTAAAAATATCAATTCATTCCGCGCGGTTTACGGAGCGATCCAGTATGAAATAGAACGGCAGGCAAAGGTGTTGAAGGGGAATGGCAAAGTGCACCAGGAAACACGCGGGTGGGATGACGTGAAAAAAGTTACCGTAAGCCAGCGTTCCAAAGAAGAAGCGCACGATTATCGCTATTTTCCCGAGCCGGATCTCCTGCCTCTTGAAACCAAGAGTTTTGACCTTTGGCATTTGAGAAACGAGATGCCGGAACTGCCGGCGGAAAAGATCGAGCGGTTTCAAAAAGAATTCGGCGTTTCTCGCGAACAGGCAGAGACCCTTGCGGATGACAAGCGTATTGCGGATTATTTTGAAGGTGCTGTGAGTGAACTTGCGGCGAGGGACGAGAAAACTACGGCGGGTATTGAAAAGAAGCCGCGCGACCTTCTCTTTAACTATCTTACAAGCGACCTTTTCGGATTGATGAACGAAAAGGGAACAGATTTTTCCACGATCAAGATCACGCCGGAACGATTGGCGCATTTGGTGGACTTGATCGCGGACGGCAAGATCATGAGCAGGCAGGCAAAAGATATTTTGCGGACAATGTTCAAAGAAGGATCGGATCCGGAGGAGATCCTGAATAGCGAAGGATTGCATATGGTTTCCAATTCGAACGAGCTCGAAGCGGCGGTTAGGGCGGTGATCGTGGAAAACCCCGCTGCAGCCGAAGATTACAAAAAGGGGAAAACCGCGAGCATGCAGTTCCTTATCGGGAAAGCGATGGCGAGATTAAAAGGGAGAGGGAACCCCGCCGTGCTTAAGGAGCTTTTTGAGAAACACCTTGCCTCGTGAGAGCCGAGGGTCTCTCGCGAGTGAAAAAATCAAAGCGAAGGGTCTATTCAGTGCTTAGTATCCTTTTGGAGATGTCGCTCAATGTAAAGGATGGGGTTTTAAGTCGGTCATCAACGTAATATATATATGCCGTGTAACCACCTGCTGCCCCGAACCCCTGTGTTTCTTTAATTGATCGTGCGTATAAATTGCCGCGAGGAATATAGCCCGTAAAAATCATCTTGATGGGCACATTATTGTGTACGTATGGTATCACCATGTCAAGATAAAATGGACCGGGACGAAAGTAATCTTGAGCATATGATAGCGCTGGCGGAGAGGCGTTATTCCACGGTATAAAAAAAGTTATCGTTTGCGGAGACTCGTTAAGAGAAATCTTGGCAAAATCTATGGGCGTAAAGTACTTAATAGTACCGTCAGGAACTTCATATTGATCATGTTCTATGTAGCGGTTTAATTCCAGGCTAACCATTGGCGTAACGATAGGCTTCTTCGAACTCATCGTGAGTGCAATTGTAAAACCACCCTTATCGCCGTTGGTAGTTTCTGTAATATCAACCGACTGAATTTTCACAAACCCCTCTAGCTCATTTCGTATTCGGTTTGCATCGCTTAACGTCCTAGAAAATGCTTCGGCATCGGCTTTTTGTGATGCCAAGCTGCGCAAATATTCTTCCCTATAGATAATGTGGGTAATAATATATTTTTCGACTGCTGATCCAAGTATAACGCTGAGGGGGAATACTATAAGTAGCGCTAACACCGTGGCTATTATGTAAGGAGCTGAAGAAATAGCGCCGTTTTTTTGGCGCTTAATAAGTAGGCGTTTAAGCCACTCATATAGCAGCATTGTCGCCGTAAAACCAATAAAAATAGGCGGTAAAGTAATCGAGAGGGGCACCTCTATGCAGATAAATCCACCTCCACAGTATGAGAACGCCACAGCGACGTATAAAAGCGCACCAAGGGTAAGTATAAATAGCAGGTATGGAAGCAACCTAAGGGGCCGAATTTTTCTACTGGCCTGAGGATCGAAGTTTTCCATATAAGACAAGTATCTCACTATGTGCGCGGAATAACAAATTTGACAGTTCCCTTTCTGAGATCCTTCGATGGCGAGATGAATCAATAACGCTTCGTCTGTGATCACTGGCTTCCTATTGAACTGGGCTGAGGAACAATTTTAATATAGTTAAAACGGCACTAGATGAATATGCGGGCGGTTACGGTTTTCCGAATTGAATTTGCAACACTACAGCAATTTCAAGACGAAACAACAAATCGCCGCGCTGCCTTTATTATTTCCTTTTTATTATTGAGCCACACGATTTCCTTGTCGCGTTTCCACCAGGTCATCTGGCGCTTGGCATAACGCCAGATTTCGGTCTCTGATTTTTTGATCATCTCGGCTTTTGTAATAAGACCGCGCAGGTATCGGCTTGCCTCTCGGTATTCCAATCCGAAACCATCCAGCCGCTTCCAGCTTACTCCCTGCGCGCGGAGTTTTTTTATCTCTTTAAGGAGTCCCCTTTTTAACCACCCGAGAAGCCGCTTGTGGATGCGTTTTTTGAGTTCCTCCGCGGGA
>CAYTEE010000009.1:0-7247 GCA_964436785.1 uncultured Candidatus Saccharibacteria bacterium | reverse complement strand
TTTTCCTTCGGTTATCATTTTTTCTCCCCGTAGGCGCTCTTCAAGCCTTTTTGCGATGCGTTTTTTTAATTCTTCCGCGGGAATCTGTATCCCGATCTTAAGCATGCCGTTTTTTCTTATTCTCATGTTCTTGAGAACATGAGAATAAGAATTTCGCGTTAGCGGGGGGACGGGGGAGCCGGTTTCTATAATAATTTCGAGGGCGCGAATAAGCCGCCTGCGGTTATGGCGGTCGATCCCTTTCGTGCGGGCGGGGTCGAGGGATTGGAGTTCTAGAAAAAGCGCTTCGGCGGATTTTTTCTCGAGCCCTCTGCGCAGTTTTGGGTTCGGCTTTACTTTGGGTAAGGCATAGCCATAGAGGAGCGCGTCAATGTAAAATCCCGTGCCGCCGACGATGATGGGAAGTTTCTGTTTTTTAAGAATTTTCCGAGTCGCAGCTCGGGCCAGTTTTTGATATTGTGCCACTGTGAATGTCCGCTTCGGGCTTGCGACATCAAGCAGGTGATGCCGAATTCCCTTGTAATCATGGCCATTTTTTTGATTTTGAATTTTGAATTGTAATTTTGATTTTTGATTTTTGATTTTTGAATTATCTCTCGGGACTTTGCCGGTGCCGATATCCATTCCGCGATAGACCTGCCTTGAATCGGCCGAGATGATCTCGCCATTAAATTGCCGCGCGAGAGAAACCGCAAGGGCGGATTTTCCGCTCGCGGTTGGGCCGAGAATCACGAGGATTTTATTGGTTTGCGGAGTGCTTGACATTTAATATAATTTAGTATACAATGTACAAAGATCTTGTTGGCTGTTTTGTGGAAGTTTAACCCGTTTCGGCCAATAACGGCCAAAACAAAAGGAGAGGTACGTGGAGAATTTCTGGAGCTTTTGGGGCTTCTTTGTCGTCATCGCTCCTTTTCTCGCGATTCTCGGAGGCGTCATCATGGTGAAGGCGAGGAATGGCAGGAAGGGTTCGGCGAGGAAGTCGTCCTCGGGGTCGGTGGCCATCACGGTCGCCGCGCCTCGGAAGGCGAAGGCGACGCCGGTTACCAGCCTTGTGGAGGCCATGGTCTCCACTAACACCGGACACTGGTTCCGGACGACGGTGCTCCGGAAGCGGAACGACCGGTTCCAGGTGCTCTTTCCTAACGGGATGAGCGTCTGGCGCCGGGCGAGCCAGGTGCGGCTCATCCCCGCGCCGGCTACGAGGTAGCCGGTAGCAAGTTCATCGGCCCTGTGCGCGTAGTATCATCTCGCGCATGGGGCATTTTTTTAAAGACCTTTTCTATGATAAGGCAATATGAGATACTATAAAACAGCAAAGGAGGGTTTATGTCTGATGAGGCAGGAATGAAGTTCAAAGAGGAAATTCCTTGTCCGACTTGTAACGGCAGGAAGTTCATATTCATCGGACGGCAAGAAAAGCACAAATTCAGTATTGCGCCGCGGCGGTGGCAGGAGCGAAGCAACCCTGTTGTTGAGGCGTGCCCGGAGTGCTGCCAGAAAGGAGGAGCAAAAAGCTCCGAGAGCCCGAGCGAAACATAGCTTGGGCTTTTATATTTCCTAGTAAGCCCACGCGAAAATTTATTTTTGTGACGGGCGAGCGACGGAAATTCAAGAAATGCCGTGGCATTTCTTATATTTTCCTCTCGGAGATTTCTTTCTTTACTGCTTCCAAAAATTTTTCAGTTCCTAATTCTCCTTCTTGCCCTCTCCGGTCCCTCACTCTTTAAGGAGTTATATTGCTTTATTTTTTATTTCCTCTTGCATTTCCTCAATAAGCTCGTCAATGTTTTTCTCGCCGTCCAGATAGCGTCCAGGTGCGCGCTCCTTAAAGAGTGAGGGATGGCGCACATTCACGGTTCCGTTAGTTTCTTCTTTCTCGCCGACGACCAGCACATACGGAATTTTTTGGAGTTCCGCTTCGCGGATGCGCTTTCCCAGTGTTTCATTGGTATCGCGAATCTCTACACGAATCTTATTATCTCGAATTTTCTCGAATAATTCTTTTCCATAGTTTGTGAATTTTTCGCTCACGGGCAAAACGACGGCCTGCACCGGAGAGAGCCAGAGGGGAAACGCGCCTGCGAAGTGTTCAATGAGGATCCCGATGAACCGCTCCAAGCTCCCGTAAATTACCCGATGGATGGCGATGGGGGTTTTTGCGGAGCCGTCCTTTGCGGTGTATTTCAGCCCGAAGCGTTGCGGTTGCTGGAAGTCCAATTGGATGGTGCCCATTTGCCAATCGCGCCCAATTGCATCTTTCATTATGATATCAACTTTCGGGCCGTAGAACGCGCCGTCTTTTTCGGCGACGTCATATTTTCCTTTGCCGGCGTGTTTATCCAGGATTTTAACGAGCGTTTTCTCGGCGGAATCCCATGTTTTTTTGTCGCCCAAAAATTTTTCCGGACGCGTGCCCAAGCGGTAGCGGAATTTGAGATCGAAAATGCCGTAGAATCGGTCTGCGATCTCAAAAATGCGCTCGTATTCTTCCCCGATCTGTTCTTCGGTCACAAAATTATGGGAATCGTCCTGCCGGAAGGCGCGGGCGCGAAAGAGGCCGTTTAGGGTGCCGGAGCGCTCGTAACGATGAAGTGAGTCGGTATCGGAGAAGCGGAGCGGGAGATCGCGATAGCTCCGGAGATCCGAGCCGAACACCACCATCGCGTTTGGGCAATTCATGGGTTTTACTCCGTAGATCTCGCCTTTGCCCATGTCCGCGATGAACATGTCGTCTTTGTAATGGTCCCAGTGGCCGGAGGTTTCCCAGAGGCTTTTTTTATTGACGAGTGGGGAGGAAATTTCGTGATACTCGCGCTTCGCGTGTTCCTCCCGCCAAAAATCCAAGAGCTGATTCATAATGATCATGCCGTTTGGCAGCCAGTAGGGCGCGCCTGGGGAAGTTTCGTGGAACATGAAGAGCTTAAGCGCCACGCCGAGTTTTTTGTGGTCGCGTTTTTCTGCTTCTTCCAAAAGATGGAGATAATCCTCCAGTTCTTTTTTTGTTTCGAACGCCAACCCGTAGATGCGCTGAAGCTGGGGATTTTTTTCGTCGCCCCGCCAGTAGGCGCCCGCGATCTTTACAAGCGCGAACGCTTCTGGGTTTATCTCGGAGGTGTTTTTTACATGTCCTCCTCTGCACAGATCCATAAAATAGTCAGTAGTAAGTAGCGAGTAGGGAATAGTAGCGGGTGTCTTTCCCGTGAAGTAAATTGTTAATCCTTTCTTGTCTTTCGTAAATTCCTTTATGAGGTCAAGCTTGAACGGCTGGTCCCTGAAGGCCTTTTTCGCTTCGGCGGCGGTGATCTTTTTCCCGCTAAAATTAAGGCGCGCCTTAATGAGTTCGCGCATCGTCTTCTCGAATTCCTTCAGGTCTTCCGGCGCGAGCGAACGCGGAAGCTTGAAGTCGTAATAAAAGCCGTTCTCGATCACCGGGCCGATGCCCAGTTTTGCCTTTGGGAATTTTTTGAGGACTGCTATGGCAAGCAGGTGTGCAAGGGAATGGCGGATATTCTCTGTTTTTGAATCCATGCCTACTATTCTATGCCAACGAGGGCTTTTTTTAAAGACCTTAGGCGAAATCCACGGCCGTAAGGCCGTGGATGAAGCCAAGCCCGGAGCGAAGCGGAGGGTCTTTCACAACTCCGGAGCCGCAAAGTGCAGGCAAGTGCCTGCGCGGCGTGTATCTTGGGGAACCGAAGGTAGCCCAAGATACCACGGGAGTAAGCCCGTGGAGTTGCATAAAGAATGGCCCCGCGTGGTGATGCGGGGCCCTTTGGCCTGGAGGGTCTTGGCACGATCATGGGGTGATCGCGCCGTAGATCGTAGTAATAACGAGAACGCCGAGCACCAGCACGGCGATCCAGAAAATGGTGCGTGTGGCTTTCCATGCCTGCGCTATGCCGACGAACATGGGCACCTCCTTCTTACTTAGGGGTTTTCTCCTACAATGTGCGAGGCCGTCTTTTTGTCGAATGTTGTCTCTTTGGCCGCTGCTTTCTCAGCCTGGGTTTTTCTGCCCGCGTCTCCCATTATAAGTCCGGTGAAGAAAGCGACGCTGCCAAGTACAAGAAGCACCCAGAAAACCACGATTTTCCCATTGGTTATGCGGGGGGAGTAGAATACGACGCGCCAGCCAATGGCAAGCACAAGTGCCACAAGCGCGAGCCCGGTGTAAACGAGAATCTCGTCCATCTTCGCCTCCATAAATTATCGAGTTTCTGGTTACATCCTAAGCCCCTTAACGGCTGTTTTCAAGGGTGGTATGATGAATGGCATAGTTCGACGGACTCACTATAAAATGCTTGATATAAAACTTCTCCGCGAGGAGCCGGAAAAGATTCACCCCCACACCATAACGAGTTTTTAAACTATGTTTTATATGTATATCCTTAAAAGCTTGCAAGATCATGAACTTTATATCGGATCGACGAACAACATCGTAAAAAGATTAAAAGAGCACAACCTTGGTTCTGTGGCTTCAACTAGCCGAAGAAAACCATTAAAGCTCGTTTACTTTGAAGGTTACATTTCGGAGAAAGAAGCAAGACACAGAGAGCAAAACTTAAAACTCAGAGCTAGGGCATTGCGACAACTCCTTAATCGAATTAAACTTTCGGTTGAGGGCTAAACTCGTTTGGTGTGGGGGTAAAAGGGGATAAAAACATGTTGGATATAAAGCTTATCAGAGAAAATCCCGACAAGGTTAAGGATGCTATAGCATCGAAAGGCGCTGACCCGAAACTGGTGGACCAGTTTTTGAAGGCGGATTCCGCATGGCGGGAGCTTACGCAGGAGATCGAAGCTTTGCGGAGCGAACAGAAGAAGGCAACCCGTTCGACGGGCTCAGGGCAGGTCGAAGCGCGGGACATAGAGAAGGGGAAAAAACTCAAAATCGAGATCCAAGACAGGGAAGCGGCGCAGAGAATACTTGCCGAGAAGCGGGATGGAATTTTAGATGGCTTGCCGAACATTCCGTTTCCCGACGCGCCGGTGGGGAGAGATGAGCGTGAGAACAAGGTACTCCGCGAAATCGGCGAGAAGCCGGAATTTCCGTTCGAGGCAAAAGATTATATGGCGCTTGCGGAGGCGCACGACTTGGTTGATACGAAAAAGGCGGCCGAGGTTTCGGGAAGCCGTTTTGGATATTTAAAAAATGAGGCTGTGCTTATGGAATTTGGGCTCGTGGAGCTGGGAATGAAGTTTTTAGTCGGGAAAGGATTCTCGCCGGTTGTTCCTCCAGTTATGATACGGCCGGAGGTGTACCGAGGGATGGGGCGGCTCGCGGGTGACCAGAAAGAGGAGCGGTATTATTTCGAGAAAGACGATCTTTATCTGGTGGGAAGCTCTGAACACACCGTTGGCCCTCTTCATTTAAACGACGTGATCGAGGAAGGAAAACTGCCGCGTCACTACGTGGCGTTTTCGACGTGTTTCCGGCGGGAGGCGGGGAGTTATGGCAAGGACACAAAAGGAATTTTGCGCGTGCATCAGTTCGATAAGCTTGAGATGTTCTCGTTCGCAAAGCCCGCGGAGTCGGAAAAAGAGCACCAATTTCTCCTCTCGCTTCAGGAAGAGCTGATGCAAAAATTGGAATTGCCCTACCGCGTGGTCGAGATCTGCACGGGCGATATGGGCTGGACGGACGCGCGGCAGTACGATATCGAGACATGGATGCCCGGCGAAAATAAATACCGAGAAACGCATTCGTGTTCCAATACCACCGATTTTCAGGCGCGCGGCATCAATGCGAAATTCCGCGCGGGAGGCAAGACGGAATTTCTCCACATGCTGAACGCCACCGTGTTCGCGGTCGGGAGAACCCTGATCGCCATTTTTGAGAACTGCCAAACGAAAGACGGGAAAATAAAAATTCCGAAGGTTCTGCAACCTTATGTCGGCAAAGAGATCATTGGATGAATCCGCGGAGCTCGCCAAAAAGACGTGGATAGAAATTAACGGCCGCGCCGCGAAAAAGAATTGCCAGGCGTTCCGAAAAGTAATCGGACCGCGCGTGAACCCCAATCAATCCTCGCTCCAAAGAGCGGGATCGAACGGGGTAAAGCTTTGGGCGGTCGTAAAATCAAATGCCTACGGGCACGGGCTTCTGGCGTTCTCGAGGGCTGTGGAGCGCGACGTGGATGGATTTTGCGTTGATTCCGTTATTGAGGGAATAAAGCTCCGGCGCGCGGGGATAAAAAAATTTATTCTTGTTCTGGGGCCTACATTGCCTGCGCCCTTGAGGGAGGCCGGCGCATATGGGATCACGGTGAGCATCTCAAATTTTGATGCGCTCAAATCGCTTGCCGCGATGAAAAACCGGCCGGCGTTCCATTTGAAAATAGATACCGGTATGCACCGGCAGGGATTTTATCTCGAGGATCTGCCGAAAGTAGAACGGGCGCTTTTGCGGATGAAAGAAAAAGCTGCGGGGATTTTTACCCATTTCGCCTCCGCGAAAGATATTCATTATCCGACGTACACCGAAAAGCAATATTCCGTGTTTCAGGAGGCCGTTCGTGCTTTGCGGAGGGCATCTCTTCCGGAGAAAACTTTTATCAAGCACTGCGCCGCGACGGGCGGAGTTCTTGTCGGCGGGAAGTATTTTGAAGATGCGGTTCGGGTCGGGATGGGGCTCTACGGCTACTTTCCTTCGCCCGAATTGAAGATCCGGGCGAACGCGCCGAAGAAGTTTTCTCTTGTGCCCGTTCTTTCATGGAAAGCGGCGGTAAGCGAAGTAAAGAAGCTCAAGCCCGGCGATTATATCGGCTATGATCTTTCGGAGCGGGTTTCGCGCCCGACCACAATGGCTATTTTGCCCATAGGATACTGGCACGGAATGCCGAGAAGCCTTTCGGGGAAAGGGAAAGTATGGATTTCCGGCCGTCTCGGGAAAATATTGGGCAGGGTATCCATGGATCTTCTTGTGGTGGACGTTACGGGAATTCCGTGCCGTGCGGGAGACAGCGCCATGCTTGTTGGGCCGGAGAGCGGAGTATTGGCGGATGAGATAGGAGAGCAGGCGGGCACGACGCACTATGAATTCTTGACCCGGTTGAATCCCTTGATAGAGCGGAGAGTTATCCATTAGCGATGGCGAACGTTCAACATTATCTTTCCGATATGCAGGAGCGGCGGACGCGCCGCCGCCGATATGCGGCTCTCGGCATCGTCTTGGGATTTATTCTTGTCGTCGCACTTGGGTCGGCATGGCTTTTCTTTTGGTCCCCGCTTCTGAAGTTCGATCG
>CAYTEE010000008.1:4597-16163 GCA_964436785.1 uncultured Candidatus Saccharibacteria bacterium | reverse complement strand
TGCAAATCTTACTTATCGGGGAATAAAAAAATATTTCGAGTCGGACGCGGAACGCGGCGATCCGTACGAAACGTCTCTTCTCCCGCATCGATGGGCGGAGCCGCTTGATGAAACAAAAAAGAACGCGGAAGATATTTTTTCTCTCCAAACGGCTCTTCTGGAGGATGCCTTGTATCCTCCGCCCGGGAAAGATCTTCAAGAGTGCCCCATAAGCGGAGTGTTCGGCTCGTGCACAAAGCGCTCCGTGGCGCTCTTCCAGGAAAAATACCGCGCGGAGATCCTTGAGCCGTCCGGATTGAACGAGGGGACCGGCATTGTGGGCGCCGCGACTATCCGCGCATTGAACAGGCGTTACGGATCTGGGTTATAGGTCGATTGTATCTATAAATACGACCTGATTTTTTCCAACCAGCTACAATTAAGGACTTCAGAAAAAACATTCTAACATTCTGCAGAATGTTAGAATGTTTTTTAGGCTCGAAAATGTACTATTGTATGGAATAGGTAATCACGTCCGCCGCTTGCTATAATGAGGTAGTGAGGCTAAACTGCCGTAACTTCAGGGCTGACCCCTTTTCTTATGATTTCAAGCATACTCAAAGAACTATTCGGCAAATATCGGAATTTTTTTGAGGAGAAAACTTCCGGTGACGGGGCGAAGATACATGTGGACGAGATCGCCTCGAAGGTGGCGGCGTTTTATGAGAAGGCGCGAAATGTCATTGATTATCAGGAAGAGCACCTGTTGCGGAAGCGGTTTATCGGGCGAGTGTTCCGGCGAAGATTTCTTATGTCTCCCGACGCGGATATTGCGGAACCGCTTATTAAAGAGATCATCCGTTCCGGCCACCTTCCGAACGACAGTGTTCCAGAAAGCAAGATCGAGGAAGTGGAAAAGATCATCGGTCGTCTCCGATGCCTCTTGCGGTTTAGCGGCACGTTTCCCGAAAAATCAAGGAAGGAACTTTCGGAGTGGCTGATCACTATCGCGGCTCATGCGATCGAGGAAAATTTGTTTCCGCCCACCCGCGATTTGTTTACTGCGGAGCTTATGTTTTTCACGATAAAGAAGAATCTTACGATAACCGGGCCGGCGCTTGCGGAGGAATTCGCGGACACGCAGCTTTTTATAGCGATCCAGCGCGGGCTTCTTAAGGTGGATACGAACCAGCTCCACTCGCGCCTGCTTCCCTTCGTGTACCGCGATTGGAACGAGATGCGCTCCGAGGATTGCGAGGTTATCGCGCGGGAACTGCCTTCGGTGAAACGGAAGATGGAAGTAATGATAAGCCACCCGCTTTCGCCGGTTTTTTTGAATCTCGTGAACCGTTATAACACCGTGTTTTCCATCATTGGCGATATCACCGAACAGAACAAGGGATACGACATCGAGCGGGGGCTCCGCGATCCCGAAGCGCTCGAGGAAGATGTCCGCATCGCATACAAAAAGAGATTTCGGCAGGAGCAGAAGAAGCTTCGGCGGCTTGCGATATTGAGCGTCATTTCGTTCTTTCTTTCTAAGGTTATCCTTGCGCTTTTGATCGAGGTTCCCATAGAGATGAACGTGACGCACAGCTTTTCTCTTATCAATACGGCGGTGAATATCGCTTTCCCGCCGCTTCTCATGATGCTTATTATCGGGTTCATCAGAATGCCGTCGGAAAAGAATCTCGGCCTTGTGCTTGGTGAGGTGGAGAAGGTCGTATTCGAGGACCGGCCGAAGAAGTATGCGATCGACATCCGGAAGAAAATGGGCGCCGTGGCGCAGATAGCGGTCCGTTTTTTCTATCTTCTTATGTTTTTCGTTTCGCTCTATATTCTTTCGAACGCGCTTCTCTTCTTCCATTTTAATTTCGCGAACATCGCAATATTCGTCTTTTTTGTTTCTTTGGTCGCCGCGACCGGGGTCAAGGTACATAACCGCGCGAACGAACTGAATTTGGAGGTGAAAAAAGCCACCATGCTCTCGTTCGTGTTTGATGTTTTCGCGATGCCGTTCATTGCCATCGGGCGCTTTATCATCCGCGGCCTTTCTAAATTCAATGTGCTTGTTATTGCCCTGAATCTTGTGATCGAGCTCCCGTATCAGGTGCTTGTCGAATTTTTGGAGAATCTTAGGGGATTCATCAAGAGCAAAAAGGAAGATGTCGGGTAATGCTCTTCGGAAGAAAAAGGTGGCGCGCATCGTGCGGGAGCTCAAAAAACTTTTCCCTCGCGCAAAAATAGTTCTCCGGTATTCGAACAACTGGGAACTTTTGGTCGCGGTCCAGCTTTCCGCGCAGTGTACCGACAAGATGGTAAATAGGGTAACGGAAAAGCTTTTCAAGAAATACCGGAAGCTGGGGGATTACGCTCATGCAAATCCGCGCGAATTCGAAAAGGATATCCGTTCGACGGGATTTTACCGGAATAAGGCGAAGAATATCCTTGCTTCCGCGAAAATGATAGAAGGAAAGTTCCGCGGCAAGGTTCCGCGTACTATGGAGGAAATATTGACGCTCCCCGGCGTTGCGCGGAAAACCGCGAATGTCGTTTTGGGAAATGCGTATGGCGTGGTCGAGGGGATCGCGGTTGACACGCACGTAAAGCGCCTGGCGCGCGTGCTGGGATTGAGCGCCGAAAAAACTCCCGAGAAGATAGAGCGCGATTTGATGGCGATTATTCCCAAAAAAGAATGGTTTGCCTTTACCTATCGACTAATCGAATACGGGAGGAAATATTGCGTGGCACGGCCGCACGATCACGTGAAGTGCCCGCTCTCAAAAATCCGCTGACGAACCAAAAACCGCCGTAAGGCGGTTTTTGGTTTTCCCGGTACGCGTTATTAGTTTGTAACTGTAACGGTATCTTGCGGGAATGGCCTTATGAGGTATGCATTTGCCCAATCGGTATTGGTTTCAATGCCGGCCTGGTCATCCGAAAGATCGGACCAAATCCACGCCCTTGTATTGCCCCCATAATAATCTCCGTTAGGGCCAAGGAAGTAGCTAACCGTTTGGCTATTTATTATCGCAGTTTCGTCGCGGTCAAGCTTGGTGATAATTCTTGCGGAGCCAGGCGTTGATGATGAAACATTCCCCGTGGTTGCATTGACGCGGTATGTTTTGGGAGAGCCAGGAGTGATGATCTCTGGGTTCGCGAAGACAATGTATACGTCGCC
The DNA here is from genome assembly GCA_964436785.1 of uncultured Candidatus Saccharibacteria bacterium. Classification (GTDB taxonomy): domain Bacteria; phylum Patescibacteriota; class Minisyncoccia; order UBA6257; family 2-01-FULL-56-20; genus CAYTEE01. The sequence continues at coordinate 13,003 of CAYTEE010000008.1, read as the reverse complement.
GCTGCCGCCGCTTGGAATTGTGTTGCCGGATACCATGCTAACGGCAACAGGAGTGTTCGACGTGAGATCGGTTACTGTTGTTGAGGCGAAAACCGTTGCTCCGGTTGCGCCGATGTTGAGTCCCAATGCTTTTAAGGCGGCCGCTCCGCCATCAGCTCCGACCGTGATATCAATAACCGGAGTCAAGCCGTTCGTAACCACTGCGCCAGCTGGCTTCGCTATTGAGAGTGTCGGCTGGGCCTTCAAAAGAACCTTTCGGGTGCCGACCACTCCCAAGCTTGTTCCTCCCGTTGAAGTGGTGAAGCGTGTTATGATGCTGCTTCCCACCGCGGCTTCGAAGTTTGAGAGCGCAACCGAGGCGTAAAGATCCGTCCCGGAATCTGCTTGGGCAGAACTTCCCACCAGCACTGGACTCAATACAGCCGCTTCCAGCGTGAAGTACCGGCTTTCGCCTTTCGGGATTGCAAAAAATCCTGTGCTTGTGCTCGCCCTAACTGTTCCAGCGGCTATGCCGGTTGGCTCAATCGGGAGATAGTCTAAACCAACCGAGGTTTTTGACACGCAGCTCGCATCGGTGCACCGTTTCAAGCTGACACTTAGAACTTCGTCCGAGACGCCTTCTGCCGTGGCCGCTCTGCCGTCTGCCGATATCCCAAATTGGATCTTTTTCACGATTATGTCATTGTTGCCAGAACCCCTAAATTCAAGCCGTGTCAGGGCGACATTGCTTCTTCCGGCAATCACATGCGTTGAATCGGTGTCCATGCTTCCCGCGCCGATACGCGTGATTGTGAGAGTTGCGTTCACTGTTTTTCCCGGCTCTTTTCCGCCGCCCGGATCGTTCCCGCCCCCTCCGTCATCAATATAGTATCGCGGTGCGGCATAGGCGTTCGCGTTTTTCCATCCTTCTTGGATGGCAAGGTACTGTGCGGCCCCAATATTAATCGCCGTAACTACCAAAACTAGCGCAAATATAGAAACGAGTAATAGCAATTTCTTTTTATTCATCATTTTGAATGTTTTATTTTTTTATTATGTTTATCTGTTTTGACGTACCAAAACACCTTGCGACCTTTGAGGGTGCGCTTTTTACCCCAATATTATCCCGCCGCTGTACCGTTTTTACAATGGTTCAGTTTTCCACAGGCCTACTGTTTTTGCTACAATAGTTGACTGTTATGCCTACGATGCCACCTGATTTCAAAAGAAAAATATGGTCTTACTATCGGCGTTTCGGGAGGTGTTTTCCGTGGCGTAAAACCCGCGATCCGTATCGGATACTCGTCTCCGAAATTATGCTCCAGCAGACGCAGGTAGCCCGGGTCAAGAAAAAATATCCGGAATTTTTGAGAGCTTTTCCGACCGTTCGATCTCTCGCCCGCGCGCCGCTTTCCAAAGTGCTTCGCGCATGGCAGGGGATGGGGTACAATCGCCGCGCCCCTTTTTTGAAACGTTCTGCGGAAACCATCGTAAAAAAGTTCGGCGGGAAGGTTCCCAGTGGCCAGGCGGAGCTGGAAGCCCTTCCGGGGATCGGGCACGCGACCGCATCCGCCATTCGGGCGTTCGCATTCAATGCCCCTGCGGTATTCATCGAAACAAATATCCGGAGAGTTTTTATCCATTTTTTCTTTGCGAACAAAAAGAAGATAAACGACAAAGAAATACTTCTGCTTGTGGAAAAAACGCTCGACCGCGCGCGTCCGCGCGAGTGGTACTCTGCACTTATGGACTATGGCGCGATGCTTGGGGAAAAAGGAGAAAATCCGAACCGGAAAAGCGCTCACTATGTACGACAGAGTGTTTTTCGCGGATCGCGCAGAGAGCTGCGGGGAAAGATCATGAGAATTCTCCTTGAAAAAAAGTTTTTCTCCGCAGAGGCAATATTCAAAGCGCTCCAAGACGAACGCACGGAAGGAACTCTTCGGGCCCTTGTACGGGAAGGCCTTGTGCGAAAACGGAAAAGCTCTTTTTCTCTTGGGTGAAGCTCCACGGTCTTCCAGCCGTGGCCTCTTGGCAAACTGGATTCCGTGGAGCGGAATCCAGCCTCCAGAAAGCCATGCCTCATTCATCCGCCGGTTTCCACCGGTGGCTTTCTGGGGCTGTGGTGAAAATTATTCCCAACGGGGTTGACCCCTTTTTGCTATCGTTGTACATTTTTTTTAGCACGATGAGCCGATGATTCTCCAATTTCGGAGGATCGGATTGCCCATCGCATGGAGGAGGCATGAGGCGTCTGGTTTTGGTGCTCATGGCAGTCGCTTTCGCCGTGTTCGCCCTGCCGCTCGTCGCCGTTTCGCACTCGCCGCCCGGCGAGGTTGCGATCACCCACGAGAATGTGGGGCTCGCCTACACCACCATTGCGTCGCAGATGATCTACCGCGGCGACGAATGGGCGATTGCGAAAACGAATTTCTTCGACAGCGGCAACAACGACTACCTGGTGCCGGCCGTCGTTCGGGGTATCGAACCCTGGAACGGCTGCGCAGTGACCATCACAGCGATACGGGGGCGAGACCATCGTCCTCTGACGCCTGTCGGTGGCGCACACTTCGGCAACGTCGCGGCTCTCGCGGATACACGGCGAATGCACTCTTCGTGCCACGCCGACGACCAGAAGAGCTGAGAAGGGCTAGAACATCTCCCTCACGGGAGGACATCCCCCGGGGTCTTACAGGATCCCGGGGCTTTTTCTTTTGCTACAATACATATATGGAGAAAACAGCAGTCCGAATTTTACGGCATAGTGGAGTTGGCATTTTGCCGACCGACACCATCTACGGCATTGTGGGTTCCGCGCTTTCCCGCAAGGCCGTGCAAAGAATTTATCGTCTGCGCCGGCGGAATGCCAAAAAGCCGATGATCATACTCGTACACGGCATTTCCGATCTGGAGCAATTCGGCGTTCTGCTCGACAAGAAAATAGAGCGGAAACTCCGCGAATTTTGGCCAGGGAGAACGAGTATCATTTTCCCGTGCCATGCGAAGAAGTTTTCCTATCTTCACCGCGGAACGAAGACGCTTGCGTTCCGCGTCCCGAAGCCGAAAAAGCTTCGCGAACTTCTTCGCGTGAGCGGGCCCCTGGTTGCCCCGAGCGCGAATCGCGAGGGAATGCCCCCGGCGAAAAGCATCCGCGAGGCGCGGAGATATTTCGGGAACAAGGTGGATTTCTATGTGGACGGCGGGCGCATCGACCGGAAACCGTCTTCCGTGCTTGATTTCCGGGGCGGGAAGATGAAGATAATTCGGAAGTGAAGCTCCACGGTCTCTTTGGAAACGTGGTTATGTGGAGCGGAACCCCGTACCGTCCCGCTTTGCGGGACTGGTGCGCGGGTGACATAGCTGGAATTACGACATTGGGAGCGAGAAATTGGATCGGAAGATGAAAAACCGCGCCGGTTCGTGTATAATGTGAAGGAGTTTTGTGATGGAACAAGGAGAAAAATCTCAACTTCGCGCTCGGTCTCATTGGTGGCGGACATTTATAGCCTCGAATAGAGCGCTGGGGCTTCAAGCGTTCTTGATCGTTCTTTTTCTCACGATCATCGCATGGGGGTTCTTTTCCGCCGTTAACTATTATTTTGTTTTGGGCCGGCTTACGGAGCTTGCCCTGGTTGGGGCGCAGGTCGTCTTTATCATCGTTTTGAACATCGTTTTTGTGGCGGTCCTTTCCAAGGCGTTTCGGGACATTCATTCGGGCGAATCGGAACTGCATCTCGAGAAAGAACAAAGCGAAGCGCTTTTGGCTTCGATCGGCGACGGCGTTTTTGGGGTCACGCTCGACCGCAAGATCGGCGTGTTCAACAGAGCGGCCGAACAGATCACCGGTTTTAATTCTGTGAACGTTACGGGAAAGCCGTATCATGAGGTGCTTAAGTTCGTTGGGGATGACGGCAATGCGCTTGGGTATGACGTTATCGAGGAAGTGTTTAAAACGGGGAAAACGGCGATGCTACCCAAGAAGGCCTCGATCCTCTCGCGCGACGGAAAAAAAATTCCCGTGAGCGATTCCGCGGCGCCGGTTCGGGATGCGCAGGGCAGTGTCACCGGGGTGGTCGTTGCCTTCCGCGACGTTACCAAGGAGCACGAGCTCGAAAATATCAAAATGGAGTTTCTCTCTCTTGCGTCTCATCAGTTGCGCACGCCGCTTTCGGGCATTAAGTGGCTCATCGAGACGCTGGATGCGGAAAAGATCGGGCCGCTTACCAAGGAACAAAAGGAATATGTTCATTTCATTTTGCAGAACAACGACCGCATGATCAAACTGGTCAATGATCTTCTTTCCGTAATACGGCTTGAGGGGGAAACCCCATCCGTGAATGCGAGCACTTTTACCCTTAAAGAGCTTTTGGATGAAATATACGAAGGATTGCATTTCGTTGCCGAACGGGGAGGGATTGTATTTACCCTCGAAGTTCCCGGAGAAATTCAGATAACATCCGATAGGGTGCTCTTGAAAACCATAATTGATGTTTTTGTTTCGAACGCAATCGTTTATTCCAAGAAGGGCGGGCGCATAGTTCTGGTTGCCAAACTCGACGGAGAATTCGTGCAGTTTTCCGTTTCGGACGACGGCATCGGTATTCCGAAAGAAGAGAGGAAGAATATATTCAGTAAGTTTTACCGGGCGTCCAACGCCAAAGTAGTACGGCCGGAGGGAACAGGTCTGGGGCTTTACGTTTCTAAGTTTTTGGCGGATATTATAGGGGGGGTTATTCAGGTCGAATCCGAGGAGGGAAAGGGCAGTATTTTCCGCTTGACCGTTCCCTTCCGCGTTAATAAGTGAAGTGTGATATACTAAAAGAACAATGATCTCCATACTTATTGCCGAAGACGAAGAATTCATCCTGCGGGCGCTGGAGGATAATTTGCGCCAAGAGGGCTATGACGTGGTTTCCGCGAAAGACGGCGAAGAGGCCATTGAAATGATAAAAGAGAAAAAGCCCAATCTTATCCTTCTTGATCTTTTGATGCCGAAGAAGGACGGATTCGCGGTGCTTGAAGAACTTAAAAGGAACCCGGAATTACGGTTGATCCCCGTGGTAGTCCTTTCTAATTTGGGGTCCGACCATGATATCAAGCGTGCGCTCCAGCTTGGCGCGACCGATTACTTTGTGAAATCACAGCATCCCATCGCGGAGGTGATAGAAAAGGTGAAGAAAGTTTTGCGCGGGGAGAAGTGAAACCATTGGGAACAAAGCAACTAGGGGCGAGTCGCACATTTGTTTGGTGGGCGGTGTTTTTGCTTGTTGCCGGAGTTGGTGTTTCTCTTGCGGTCTGGATCGTATTTGCCGCATCAAGCGGACCGAACGCTCCGGGAGTCGCTGCAACGACCGGTGCCTCTGGTGTTGCCTGGACGAATTTTAATAACATCAAGCTCGAGGACGCCGCAGTTGCGCAGTCAACTGTCACGAATGTCAATACTATTTCGCAGTATCTCTCGGGTACTACGTTCGGCTTTGCTATCCCTACGGGCGCGACAATCGACGGCATCAAAGTAGAGATAAAGAAAAAAGTCGGGTTGACCACGCCGGGCGCTTATGCAACCGATAACGACGTAGTTCTCGGCGGAGGGACAGAAGTGGGCAGCGATTATGCCGACACCACTACCCAGTGGGACGCTAGCAGTCCTACGTGGGCTACCTATGGAGGGGCGACGGACACGTGGGGACAAAGTTGGACCGCCGAACAAATAAACAGTACGGCTTTCGGCGCAAATATCGTTTCAAAGTTCAATGCCGGTTCCTCATCTGGATCCGCGAGCTCGCGTACACAGGTGGATTTTATGCGGATAACGGTATATTACACGGAGACCTCGGCGGGAACCGGAGGAGGGGGTCTTGACCGCCGTTATGCGCGAGCTGTTTTCACCGGATATGCGTTCCCTCGCGCCACGCTTTTTATCCACGAGAAGGGAATTCCGGTTGCGCAGTACCTTCTTATGGGAAGCGACGGGAGATTTGAAGTCAAGATCGAAGAATCCGATGAGCGAACCGCAAACCTTCTTTTTACCTTTGTTGACCAAGAGGGGCGAAGCACTCCTCCCCGGCCGATATCGGTTCGATTGGATAAAATACAGCCTCCGCAAGTAGATATTTCTCCGCCCCCTACGATCGGGCTCCAAAAAGCCACCATGACCCGGGGAGAATCCCTTGTTCTTACGGGATATGCTTCGCCGCGCGCGAGCGTAAATGTTATGATAGATGGGAGGGTTGTGGACACGGTAACGGCCGGAACGGACGGGAAGTATTCATCGGTCTTGAATACCATAGCCCGCAACATCACGATCGGCTCGCATATCGTTTCCGTTAAACAGCGGTTTGCGCTCACCGTGGGAGAAAGCGGTATTTCGGCCACGAAGCAGTTTTTCGTTTCGGCGTTCGGGGTAGTCCGAGGGGACTTTAACGGCGACGGCGCCGTTGATATCAAGGACTGGAGCATCTTTGTGGCAAAGCGGAGTGATCCCGCGATGCTCGCGAAGTTTGATCTGAGCGGAGATGGTAAAATAAACGTAGTCGATCTCAGTATCTTTTTGGGATTATTTCGCGCAGGACGGTAATATGCTCAATCGTTTCAATATAATTCTTTTCTCCTGTGTCGCGGTGCTCGCCGTGGGCGGCTCGGTTTTAACCGCGGAGGCGGCAACGTTCCAGCTCGCGCCTGCTACCGGCGTGTTTCGGACAGGGGAGACATTCACCGTCAATCTTAAGATCGACACCATGTCGCAAACCGTCAATGCCGCGCAGGCAACGATCCTTTTCCCGAAAGATAAGCTCGAGGTGGTGGAAACGAGAAAGGAAGGTTCCGTATTCAACTTCTGGCTTGAGGAGCCGACGGTGTTCGCTGCGGATGGAAAAGTTCGGTTTGTTGCCGGCGCTCAGGCAGGCGTTTCCGGCGGGGCGCTTCAGATTTTAAACATTGTCTTTAAGACAAAAACAGACGGGTCCGCCATCGTTTCGTTCGAAGATGCGGCGATAACCTCGAGCGACGGTACGGGGACGAATCTTCTTACCGGCTTAACCGGCGCTCAGTATACTATTGTTACCGCGCAATTCATTCCTTCGGCGACCACTACTCCCGTCATTTTTTCCACGAGTACGCCATCGAGTACGGCGCCGATCGTTCCGCCGCCCCAGATCACGCGCACTCCGGTCCCCGGCAAGGGGTTGCCGGGGAAGCCGAAAGTGAGAGCGGATCTCTATCCAGATCAGGCGCAGTGGTACAACGTTTCCGCTCCTTTTCTTGTGAGATGGGAGTTGCCGCTCGATATTTCCGGGATCAGCACGGCGTTCAATCGCGAAGCGAACAGCGTGCCGCCTGCTGTTTCCGAAGGATTAACGGAGGGCAAGCTGGTTGGTGCCGCTAAAGACGGCATCTGGTATTTCCATGTCCGTTTTCGAAACAATATCGGGTGGGGGGAGACGACGCATTATAAAATTTCTATCGATACGGCCCCGCCGCTTCCGTTCACGGTTGATGTGGCGACTGGCCTCGTCGGCGACAATCCGCATCCCAAGCTTATGTTTCGGGCATCTGATGCGCTTTCGGGCATTGGCAGGTTTGTCGTTCGCGTAGACAACGGAGAAGTTCTTGAGGGGACCGACGGGGGATACGTTTTGCCGGCACAGCCGCCCGGAAAGCACACTGTTTCCGTTCGGGCGGTTGACCGCGCGGGGAACAGCCAGGAATCCTTGGCTCATATCGACATCTTGCCGATCCCTGCGCCTACGGTAACTTTTATCACCCCGTTCCTTACGGCGAACTCCGATGAACGATTTATCGCGAAGGGGCTGGGAACGAAAGGTAACACGATTCACGTCGCGCTTCTCGACCAGCGCGAACAGGCGGTTGCGGAAGGGAAAACGGAGGTTACGGAAAACGGAGAATGGGTGTTCAGTCTTGATAAGGGTATAGAGAAAGGAGAATATAGCGTGAAGGTTTGGGCGGAAGATGCACGCGGAGCGCAAAGCTTCCCGCTTATAGCCGGCGGCGTTATTGTGAAAGAAAAGCCCCTGTTTAAAATCGGCGCGTTCGAAATGAGCGCCGGGCAGGTCCTCTTTGTTTTTATTGTTCTGATGCTCGCGGCGATCATCTCGCTGTGGTATTGGCTTAAGTTCAAGGAGGCGAAGCGCCTTTTGCGCTACGGGCTTGTTGAATATGATTTCGCGAAAATGATGGATCTTTTGGAAAAGGATATTGGAGAGCTTGAGAAAAATATCGGAGGAGCCGGGGAGCATACGGGAGAAGAAATGCTCCACTATATGGCCTCGCTTTCGGAGACGGTGAAGAAGATCAAGAATTATCTCCCGAAGGAGATTGGGAAGATGAAAGAATAGTAGATTTTTTTGCGCATAGAACTATATGAGCTATAAGCGGATCCAGATGTATTTTTTCCTCGGTCTTCTTTTG
>CAYTEE010000008.1:0-4587 GCA_964436785.1 uncultured Candidatus Saccharibacteria bacterium | reverse complement strand
GGTGTGCCCGGTAGTGAAAACTCGACTGCTCTGTGCGTTTATTTCTTTCTCGAGTTTCTACTGTCGGGTGTGGTAGAATAGAGCCATATGAGCTACAAGCGGATCCAGATGTATTTTTTCCTCGGCCTTCTTCTGGGGGCCGCTCTTCTCACTGCATTTCTTTTCTATCCCTACCTTGGCTCGCTGGTGCTTGGCGTGACGTTCGCGATTGTCTTCCGGCCGATCCACAGAAAAATATTCAGGGTATTCGGTGGGAGGGCCGTCCTTTCGGCGCTTTTAAGCACCGTTCTCCTCACTATCATTGTTCTTGTCCCTCTTATCTTTTTCGGCGCAGAACTTTTTAACGAAGCGAGCGGACTTTTGTCTTTAGTGGCTAACGGCGGGAACGGCTTTTCTCATTCGTTCGCCGAGGCGCTCCACAACCGGCTGGGAGGAATTGCGGATCTTTCGACATCGGATCTTACTTCGTATATCAATCAGTATGTCGGGGAATTGCTCCGATGGATGGTTGGCCATCTTGGCGCGGTTTTCTCCGGGGTCGCGAACATCTTCTTTTCTCTCTTTCTCGCCCTTTTTTCGTTCTACTATTTTTTGAAGGACGGGCACAAGCTTCGTGAAGTTCTTATTGCGGTGAGCCCCTTGGCGGACGAGTACGACAAGGAGGTTTTCGGAAAGCTCTCTTCGGTTGTGAATTCCGTGATCAAGGGAAGCCTTATCGTCGCGATACTCCAGGGAATTTTAACGGGGATCGGTTTTTTGATATTCGGAGTTCCGAACCCGGTGCTTTGGGGTGCCGTTGGGGCCCTCGCCGCTCTCATCCCCATTATCGGAACCGCGATAGTAACCCTCCCCGGCGTTCTCTATCTGGTGTTTGTCGGGAACCTTGTTCCCGCGCTGGGGCTTCTTATCTGGTCGGTTCTTTTGGTAGGAACGGTGGATAATTTTATCCGGCCAAAGCTCATTGAGCGCGGTTCGGATATTCATCCGTTCCTTATCCTCTTGAGCGTTTTAGGCGGCGTTAATATGTTCGGGCCGATGGGGCTTGTTATCGGGCCGCTCATTTTGAGCCTTCTCTTCGCGCTTCTCCATATCTATCAGGTGGAATTTAAGGAGTATTCGGAGGGAGCGTAGTTATGGCGTCCGGGAACTGGCATAGCGTATCCTTGGAGGAGCTTGAAAATGAGTTGCGGACAAACCTCCGCGAGGGGCTCGGGGGAGACGAATCGAAATCCCGCCTTGTGTCGTTCGGGGCGAACGAACTTCCTCTGGGGAATAGAGATTCGCTCGCGCTTATTTTTCTCCGGCAGTTCGAGAGCCCGCTTATTTACATTCTTCTCGGGGCGGGGCTTTTGGTATTTTTAACAGGCGAAAAAGGCGACGCGTTCATTATCGTTTTTGTAACTCTATTCAACGCCGTAGTGGGTACGTTCCAGGAGGGAAAAGCACAGAATACTCTTGACGCGCTCAAAAAATTCAGCGAAGGGTCGGCTACGGTTCTTCGCGGGAATGAAGAACTTATTGTGCCGGATCGTGAACTTGTCCCGGGAGATGTTATTATAGTTCGCGAAGGAGAAAAAATTCCCGCGGACGTGCGCCTTATTGAAACCCACAATTTGAAAGTTGACGAGTCGGCGATAACCGGCGAGGCGATACCAGTCCATAAGGCCGAAGGAGTTATCCACAACAAGGAACGGACTCCCTCTCAACAAACAAATATGGTCTTTAAGGGCACATACGCCGTGGCGGGGCGGGCCAGGGCTATTGTTGTCGCGACCGGCGGAAATTCGTGGATCGGAGGTGTGAGCCGGGCGATCTCGCGCGTTGACACGGAAATTCCGCTCAAGGCGGACATTCGCCACCTCTCGCAGGTCATTTTAAGCGGAGTATTTGCAGTTATCTCCGTTGTTTTTTCGCTCGGACTTTTCTACGGAAAACCGGCGGAGGAAATGTTCCGAACCGCGGTGGCCCTTGCGGTTTCCATCATTCCCGAAGGGCTTCCCATAGTCATCACGCTGATCCTCGCAACGGGTGTCTGGCGCATGGCGAAGCGGAATGCATTGGTAAAAAAGCTTCAAGCGGTCGAAGCGCTGGGGCAGGCGCGCGTGATAGCGGTCGATAAGACAGGAACGATAACCGTAAACGAGCTGGTTGTGAGAAAGGTTTTCGCGGGAGAGAAGATGTTCGAGGTAACCGGCTATGGGTATGAAGGCAAGGGTGATGTTTTATTCAATGGGAATACGATAGATCCGCTGAATCACGAGGAGCTTCTTCTCGCGGGAAAGATAGCCGCGTTTTGTTCGGATGCAGAAGTTGCGTTCCTTGAGGGTGCACGTACGTGGAAAGTCGCCGGAGATCCAACGGAGGCGGCTATGCTTGTCTTTTCGGAAAAGATAGGATTTCACCGAAGCGAACTTGACCAGGAAGCCCCAGTGCTCTCCGACTTGCCATTCGATTACAAGACGCGGTACCACGCAACTTCGCACAGAGTAGACGACGGTTCCGTGCGACAGTTCATCGCTATAGCCGGAGCGCCGGAGGCGGTGCTTGCGCTCTCGACGAAGTGGATTGCGGAAGAAGGAAAATTAAAAATCTTGGGTGACGAAGAACGAAAGGAACTCGAAAAGACTTTTAGCCAGATGGCTCATGGCGGGCTTCGTGTCGTAGGGTTTGGATTTTTGGAAGTTCCGTTTAGCGAAGGGAAAATGCCGGAAATAAAAAATATGACGCTTGCCGGATTTTTTGGGATCGAGGATTCCATTAGGCCCGAAGTCCATGCCTCGCTCCTGCGGGCGAAGGAAGCCGGAGTGAAGGTGGTTATGATCTCCGGAGACCACAAAAATACCGCCGTTGCGATAGCCCGAGAAGCCGGCATTTATTCTTCCGGGGACACCGTTTTGACCGGCGAAGAATTGTCAAAGCTTTCGGAAACGGAATTTTTGAGAGCGCTTGGGACAACGACTGTTTTCGCGCGCATCGAGCCGGATGATAAGATGAAAATCATATTCGGATACCGGAAACGCGGTGAGGTTGTCGCAATGACGGGTGACGGAGTGAATGATGCGCCGTCCTTGGTTGCCGCGGACCTGGGGGTTGCGATGGGAAGAATAGGCACCGAAGTGGCGAAAGAAGCCGCCGACATTGTGCTTTTGGACGACAATTTCGGAAGCATCGTCTCGGCGATAGAAGAAGGCAGAAGCATTTATAAAACCATCAAGAAGGTCATTTTGTATCTTTTTTCCACGGGACTAGGGGAAGTTTTTACTATTGTCGGCGCCTTGTTTCTTGGGTTTCCGCTGCCTATCCTTCCCGGGCAGATCGTGTGGCTCAATTTGGTGACCGACGGGTTCTTGGACGTGGCGCTTGCGATGGAGCCGAAGGAGCAAGGCCTTTTGGCTGGGAAGTTTGAACGGCCGAAGAAATATCTTGTTGATAAGCTGATGATGCAAAGAATGCCAGGGATGGCGCTTGTGATGATGGCGGGGGCGCTTGCGGTTTTTATGAATTATGCCGAATATGATATGCCGAAAGCGCTTACGCTCTCGCTCACCACTCTTGCCATTTTCCAGTGGTTCAACGCGTGGAATTGCAGATCAGAGACGAAATCCATATTTTCTTCCGGAATTTTTTCAAATAAATTCCTGATATATGCAACTGTCGTCGTCGTTTTTCTTCAGCTCTTTGCGGTGTATTCGCCGATCATGAATCAGCTCCTCAAGACCACGCCGCTTGGCCTTGCGGACTGGATCCTCGCGGCGGTCGTTGCCTTCTCTATTGTGGTTGTTGAAGAGGTGCGCAAATTTTTCTACCGCCGGTTTCTGCACAGTCGTCCTGGGTTTGCGGCGTAGTGATTCTTCGCGCGGACAACTACTTGCCCGCACTTGCGCTTTTTAGGTATATAGTGTAAAATAACCCATAGCAATTAACTCGGTTGCTCATAAGGAGAGCGTATGGTTTACGTGCTGATTTTTGCCCTACTGGCCTCTGCCGTGGTCAACGTTTTCTTCCTCTTGAAGGTTCGAAGCATGGTCGAGCTGCACGCTGGCCAGAAGGACCTCATTTCCGGGTTGGAGGCGGAGCTGGAGGGGGTTAACAACAAGTTCTCTTTCCTGAGGGCTTGTGGGATGAAGCTTCCCGATCCCGAGAAGGTGAAAGAAGAGCTGGGATATCTGGGTCGGAAGGTTGTTTCGGCTCGCAAGGCAAAGGAGGATGGCCTGGGATACCACGACGGCACGTGGACATTCGAAGCGCTGGATCACGCAGAGAAGAATCTCCAACTGGCTCTCGGCATTGCGCTTAGGATGAAATATCCCATTTCACCCGAGTTGACCGACTATTTGTGCGAAGCAACGACCTAGTCTCCGCACTGGCCTCGCCCCGAACCGCTACCTGCGGGCCGGGGCTTTTTCTTTTCCATCGGTTTCGGTTATACTGGAGAGCATTACGCATGATCCCTCACCCTTGGAAGAGCATATCCATAACAAACAGTCGGCGCGACAGAAGACTCGCAGTTTTTTCTGTGTTCTTCCAAAGGTGAGGGATGGTTAAACTCTCTCGTTCAAAAATTGAGCTTTTCTTGGAGTGCCAGCG
>CAYTEE010000007.1:14493-18986 GCA_964436785.1 uncultured Candidatus Saccharibacteria bacterium | reverse complement strand
TCGATCCGTATGCCGACCCGCAATTCGCAAATTGGGAAACGGCCGTTCAGGAATGGGCAAAAAAGAATTTTACTCCGCCCGCTGCTCCGCTTGCCGGAACCACGGGCCTTTTCGGGGCACCTCCTCAGGTTACGATATCGGAGCCCCGCCCCGGGGTATTTGCCGGTTCCCAGGTTGCAGTTAGCGCCTTGGTCCAGCCGAGCATCCCCGTTATGAAGATCCGGCTTATCTTCAACGGGGCGCTTGTTCAGGAGTTTCCCGGACCATTTATCACTGCGTACCAGCTCCATTGGTCTTTCGTTCCTCCGAGTTTTCAACTTCAAAACGTTGTGCGCGTTGAGGCGATCGATCTGGGGGGCAAAATGGGGAGCGCCGAGGTGGTTGTATACAAATAACGGAGGCCGTGGCGTCCAAGGAAGCTCGATTCTTCTTGTCCCGGGCGTTTTTTTGGCGTAGACTGTAGGTACTTTGAGATGTCCGAGGATAAATCGCCGGCAATCCAAAAAAAATTAACGGAGATCAGGAGGGAAGGAGAAGAACGCGATGCGGAACGCTCCGCGTCGCGTTCCGGCCTCCCTTATATCGATCTTCGGAAGACGCCGGTTGCGATCGAGGCGATGAAACTTGTTCCCGAGAGCGACGCAAGGGCCGGGAATGTGGCGGGGATCCAGTTAAAAGTGCGTGACATGGCGCTTGCCGTGAATAACCAGGACGATCCCGCGACGAAGAAGATTATTTCCGGGCTTGAGGAGCGCGGATTTAAGGTCAAGCTTTTTATTGTTTCCAAGAGCGGACTCGAACAGGCGTGGCATTTTTATAAATTTATTTCCGCAGAGGCGAAAGAGATCACCGGGAAGATGGAGATCGGGAAGAAGCGTCTCGAAGAACTCTCAATGCGCCTTACAACACTCGACGCCGTAAAGGAAGAGATCCTGAAAACGAACCCTGCCGCTTTTACCACGACAACGCTTTTTGAAATTGTGCTCGCCGGCGCGCTTGCGAACCGCGCTTCCGATATCCACTTCGAGGCGGAGGAGAAGCGGGCGCGGGTTCGATATCGCATCGACGGATATCTCCACGATGCGTACGACAACTTGCCGATCAAGAATTACGCGACCATCATTTCGCGCATCAAACTTCTCGCGGGACTTAAGATCAACGTGCGCGGCGAGCCCCAGGATGGGAGGTTCACGATCGGCCTCACTGCGAAAGAGATCGAAATGCGCGTTTCGATCATCCCCTCGGAGTTCGGAGAAACGGTGGTGATGAGAATTTTAGATCCGGACTCCATCCACATCGGCCTTGCCGATCTCGGGTTCCGCCCGGACGATCTTGAGCTGGTGGCGCGCACTCTTGCGAAACCGAACGGGCTTATTTTGAATACCGGGCCGACCGGATCGGGGAAAACGACGACGCTCTATGCGTTTCTCCGCAAAGTGAACACTTCGGATATAAAAATTATCACCATTGAAGATCCCGTAGAGTACCATCTCCCCGGCATCGAGCAGACGCAAGTGGATCCGGACGTCGGCTACACGTTCGCCTCGGGGCTCCGCTCGATCCTCCGGCAGGATCCCGACGTGATATTGGTCGGAGAAATTCGCGATGCCGAAACCGCGGATATCGCGATGCAGGCTTCGCTTACGGGGCACATGGTGTTCTCAACGCTTCACACGAATGATGCCGTGGGCGCTGTTCCGCGGCTCGTTGACCTGGGGGTAAAGCCGCAGACTATCGGTCCCGCGCTGAGCTTGGTGATCGCGCAGCGCCTGGTGCGTCGGCTGTGCGTAAAATGCAAGAAAGAAAAAGAAATTTCTCCGGATCTGCGCGCGAACATAGAGACGTTCTTAAAAAAATTGCCCGCGCGTGTTGACCGTAAGCACTATACGCGCTTTACTCTCTATGAGCCCGTGGGGTGCCCCGAATGCAGCAAGCTTGGGTACCGGGGGCGGATCGGCATTGTGGAATTCTTAGAAGCGGACGCCGATTTTGGAGCGCTTGTTTTGAAGGACGCCTCCGAGGCGGCCCTGCTCGGCCTCGCGAAGAAGCAGGAAATGGTCACGATGCAGCAAGACGGGATATTGAAGGCGATCATCGGGCAAACGACCCTTGAGGAGGTTGCCGAGATCACCGGTCCGATCGTGTGGTGACAGCCGCCCTTTCAAAAACAAATAAAAATCGCCTCAAATCTGGGGGCGCAATCCTATAAGCAAGGAAAAAAGTCTCTTTTAAATTAATTAAAAGAGGTTAGAATTACCTCGAGGATAGGCTTCGCCGAAGCCAAACCGTCCTTAGTCTAAGAATAATTCCTGCCCCCAGATTTGAAGCGAGTTTAAGTACTGGCGTCATATTAGCATAAAAAATTACGCTTGTCAATACCTCTCCCAGACTCAGGCAGAAGTGATATTTTACCACAAACCATGGCAAAAACCCAAACCAGCGAGCCGATTCCGGAAGATGCGGGGTTTGATTTGGCACTTCGTCCTTCCGAGTGGGGCGAGTACGTAGGCCAGGAGAAAATAAAAGAGAATTTACAGATCATCATAAGCGCCGCGAAGAAGAGGGGTGAGGCGATAGATCACTTGCTGTTCTCCGGTCCGGCGGGCCTCGGAAAGACCACCCTCGCCACCTTGGTGGCCAAGGAGCTGGGAGTTCTTGTCCGTATAACATCGGGGCCGGCGCTCGAGAGGGCGGGGGACCTTGCGGCGATCCTTACCAACCTTACCCCGCGCGAAGTGCTTTTTATCGACGAGGCGCATCGGATGAACCGCCTGATCGAAGAAGTTCTCTATCCGGCGATGGAGGGCAGGATGCTTCATCTTATCGTCGGCAAAGGGCCGAGCGCGAGAAGCCTTAATCTTGAACTTCCTCCGTTCACGCTCATCGCCGCGACGACACGCGAAAATCTTCTCTCGGGCCCGCTCCGTTCGCGGTTCGGCGCGACGCTCCGCCTTGACTACTACAATCTTCCGGACATCAAGTCGATCATTAACCGCTCGGCGCGGATACTCGGTGCGAGCATCGACTCCGTAGGGATCGACGCGATCGCCCGCGCGTCGCGCGCGACTCCGCGCGTCGCGAACCGCCTGTTGAAGCGAGCCCGCGATTTTGCGGAAGTGCACGGGCAAGGCAAGATCGACGGCGACATCGCGAAGAAAACCCTTGGGCTTTTGGAAATCGATAAGGTAGGCCTCGAACCGAGCGACAGGAAGCTCCTCGAGATCATTATCCGGAAGTTCGGCGGCGGGCCCGTCGGCGTAGGGACCCTTGCCGCAGCGCTCTCCGAAGAACGCGGCGTGATAGAAGATATTTACGAGCCGTACCTTATGAAGATAGGATTTCTCCAGCGGACTCCGGGCGGGCGCGTTGCGCTTCCCGCGGCCTATGAGCACTTCGGGATACGGCAGCCCGGATCGCTTATCTAGCGGCAATGGTGGCGATCAGCGAGTGGCTTCCGAATCCGGCCGGAAAGGACACCGAAGGGGAATGGGTCGAGCTTTGGAACCCAGGAAATATGCGGCAGGACCTTTCCGGATGGAAGCTTGTAAGCGGGAAGAGCTCATTTTCGCTCCGGGGGAGCATCGGCTCCGGCGAGTATTTGGTTTTAAAGAGACAGGACACAAAGCTCTCGCTTCCCAACCAGAACGGCTCTCTACAATTGATCGCGGAAAAAGGAATTCTTGCGGACAGTGCGGGTTTTACCGTAACGGCGCCCGAAGGGAAAAGCTACCAGCGGACTTCCGGCGGGAATTTTTTCTTTGCTCTTCCCACGCCGGGAGCGCCGAACAGCGTTGCCGGAACGGCGATGCTTCATTCCCGCTATGGCAACCTTTCTTTTCCGCCGTCCGGCACGGCAAACCTCCTTATTCTCGCGATCGGCTTCGGGGTGATGTTTTCGGCGGCACTTTTGTTTATTATAAGAAGTGATGGATATTTTTCGAAGCTCATCTTCGGCGGCG
The DNA here is from genome assembly GCA_964436785.1 of uncultured Candidatus Saccharibacteria bacterium. Taxonomy (GTDB): domain Bacteria; phylum Patescibacteriota; class Minisyncoccia; order UBA6257; family 2-01-FULL-56-20; genus CAYTEE01. Next base: position 15,027 of record CAYTEE010000007.1, on the reverse strand, counting down.
ACGAAGCGGTTCGCTGAAAAATTCGCGAAGACCGCAACGCGTTCCCGGGTACCTCGGAAGGGCGCCTTAGTGATCGCGCTCTCCGGAGAATTGGGTTCCGGGAAAACGACGTTCGCCCAGGGATTTCTTCGCGGACTCGGAATCGTAAAGCGCACCACAAGTCCAACATTCATTATTTTCCGTCGATATGCCATTCGCCATTTGCAATTCGCCGAAGTCTATCATGTGGACGCATACCGCCTCCGCTCGCCGCGGGAAATTCTCGCGCTCGGATTTCAGGAGATGCTCCGGAACCCGCGCGCGATAATTCTCGTCGAGTGGCCGGAGCGCATCAGGGGAATTTTGCCGCGAGGGATTCTCCGGATCCGCTTTTCTCATGGCCGCGAATCCCGCGAACGGCGGATACTGGCCCCCGTTTTTTAATATATGGACTTTTTAAAACGCACAAATGCCGCAGTATCGACACCGATGATCTTTGCGGTGTCGTTCCTTGTGGTTTTGGGATCCGTCTTTTTTATTAATCGGTATTTTGCC
>CAYTEE010000007.1:0-14483 GCA_964436785.1 uncultured Candidatus Saccharibacteria bacterium | reverse complement strand
AGTAGCGGAGTGCTCCCCGCGGAGAACGCTCCCCCCCTTCCGCCTTCCGCCCCCTCTGCCACCGTTCCCCTTGGGGTTCCTTCGTCCTCTCTGCCCGTTGTTCCTTCGCCGACCGGAACGATTCCTCGGGTGCCCCCCACGGCCGCATCGTCTTCTCCGCCGGTTGTTCTTCCTCCTGCCCCGAAGCTTCCGCCGCTTTTAGATATAGAGCTTAATTCGATAGTGGCGATCCGGTGTTCGTTCTCGAACGCTTCCGGGACGAAAGAAGAGGTGCGGGGAAGCGGCATTATCTCGAGCTCCGAAGGATATGTGATAACCAACCGCCATATTGTGGATCGCGAATGGGCGGCGCGCGTTTTGGGAGAGCCCGATCCCGGTTATCACGAGGTTCCGGATGAATGCGTCGGCGAGCTGCTTGATTTTTCGCGGACCATTTCCCCGATCCCGCAGGCGACGTATCCGTTCAGCCCCTATCCGTATTTTGACGTTGAGTTTTATCCGAGCAACTGGGATATGCGGTTTGAAGTTGTCTTTAGGCCCTCGGGGAGCGGTGCCTCCGCCGCCGAAGAGAACGCGCTTGATTTCGCGGTGTTAAAGGTCAAAGAATGGAACTTACAAAAATACACGCAAGGGAGAACGATACCCACGCTTCACGCGGCTCCGTTCCTCGCCTCAGTTCTTCCCGGCGTGGGGGAATGGACGCTTATCCCGGGGTATGCATTCCAAGCGATCGGGGAGAACTCGTTCGACACGTTTCGCCTTCTTATAACGACGTACGTGTTCTCCGGAGCCGCATACGGAGACCAAAAGTATACCGAGATTCCGATGTCGCTTATCGCGACAACGGAAAGTCCAGACATATCGGGGGGGCGCTCGGGATCACCGATGTTCTGGCGCGGGTATGTGGTGGGGCTCCGGCAGTCTACCTTTGTAAGCGATCGCCGGAAGGGAATTCAGGTTTCGGCGCGCATCATCAAAGAGGTTCTCCGCGAAGAGAATTTTTTACAGGCGATCGAGCGGCTGTTCTAGCCCGCGCACCAGAATGCCCGGGCTTGCCCATGGACAATGGGCAAGCCCGCCGCTATGACATGTCATAGTGACGGATAGGAGAAGACGGAAACCAGAATGCCGCGCGAGAGGAGTCCATTGTTTTGTAGTTTTTTGAAAAAGAAAAAGGGGTCGGATGTGCTCCGACCCCTCGCTGTGGTTTTGGACCTCGCCCCGTTTTTCTACGAGGCGCGCCCTTGGAACTTCGGTTCACCCCAGACCTCGATGTAGTGCCTCTCATCGCCAGCGTAAACAACAAGGAAGGGGTCGTGGCCTATCCTCTCCCGTGAGAGCTCCTCAATGGAGAACTGCGCCCACGGCACCCGCTTCTTGATTGCGAGCGCACTCTGTGCGGCGAACGTTGGGATGTATCCTCCGTAGTCACCCGTCCTCGCAAATTGCCAACTCCAGCGTTTCGGCTCGGACATTGTGGACATTGCCACGAAAACGCTGATCACGGCGAGCAAGATTGGCGGCATGACGATCCAGCCGGCAGTCGGATTGCCCTCCCATGTCTTCGGTGTGAAGAACAGGATTCCAACGAGGGCCCAGAGGATGGCGGCCCCCAAGAGGGCGGGAACGATGCGCCAATGCCTCTTGTGTTTCCGGCGAGCGAACTTCTCGTCGATCTCGCGGTTCGCCTTGGCCTCCATCTCTTTCTGGTAGGCCACGACCAACTCCTTCGTATAAGGCCTGATCCCGAGATCGGAGAGCGCGAGGCGCAGGTAGAACGCCTGCTCCTCGGGGGTGAGAATGGTCGTTCCGAGAACTCTTCTCGACTCCGCGTCCAGCTCGAAGCGGATCTCGCGCTCTCCCCGGTCAAAGTCGGGGAGGGCAACTGCCTGACGTTCGAGTACGGCGCTTGCCATAGGTCTCCTCCATAAGAGACGGCAGGGTAACGAAAAGTATTGCCGAGTTCGTACTGAATACTTTTTATTGTTTTTCTTCTTGCCTGTCAATAGAGCGATTTTCGCTTGGTTTGCTGATATGATTAAAGGCGTGAAAACCCTGCTTTTGATAGACGCGAATTCTTTGATCCACCGCTCGTTTCACGCGCTTCCGCCGTTTACGGCTCCCACCGGAGAACCGGTCGGGGCGCTCTACGGGCTCTCGAGCATACTTCTGCGCCTTTTCCGCGACGAGAAGCCCGAATACGCGGCCGCGCTATTCGATCGTCCCGAGCCGACCCATCGGAAGGAGCGGTATAAAGAATACAAGGCGCAGCGTCCTCCTGCGCCCAACGAATTGATCTCTCAGATCATCGAGGCGCACGAAGTTTTTTCTCTGTTTGGCATCCGCACATTCGAGATGCCTGGGTTCGAGGCGGACGACCTTATCGCCACGCTCGCCCAAAAAATGAAAACCAATCCCGAATTGCGGGTCGTTATTTTGACCGGCGACCTCGATACGCTGCAGATCGTCGAGGACGAAAAAATTTTGGTGCGTACATTTAAAAAAGGTATCAGCGACACGCTTATTTATGACGAAGCCGCGGTCCGCGAGCGGTACGGCCTCGAGCCGCGTGAGCTTATCGACTACAAGGCGCTGGTCGGCGACGCGTCGGACAACGTGAAGGGAGTCCCGGGCGTTGGGCCAAAAACCGCAAGCGAGCTTTTAAAAAAATATGGCACGCTCGAGAATCTATTCGCGCATTTATCCGATGAGCCGAAATTTTCAAAAAAAGCGGAGGGGTTCCGCGCGCAGGCCGAGTTCGCGAAAGGCCTTGTGCGCTTGGAGATGGACGCCCCGATCGAGATCGAGCGGCTCGCCGACCTCCGCGTTCTCGAGCGGACCGATGATCTTCTGGCATACTTCGGCAAACTCGGGTTCGATTCGCTCGTGAAAAGGATGAACGGAGTAGGTTCTCCGGGAAATGCTGTTTTGCCAGGCATGGCGTTTCCCAAAAACGCGCCTCCGCTACCCTCGGGCGGCGGCAGCGAGGTTTCTGAAGTTCCTTTTGTTGCTATTCTTGACTCCGATAAAGCCGGGAAACTTTCTGCGTTGCAGCTCAGGGTTGGATTTTTCCTCAAGGCCGCCATGAAGCGCCTATGGAGCGAAGGGAAGGATCTTCCTTCTCCGTACTGGGACCTGGGGGTTGCGTTCTGGCTCATTGATCCGGACTTCAAAAATTACGAGCCGGAATTTGTTTCGGAAAAATTTTTGAAGCGCGATTGGAAAAATGCACGGGAGGACGTTGAGGCGCTCTACAAATGGAGCAGCGCGAATCTTTATGAGGGAGGGAAGCGCATTCTCGAGACGATCGAGATGCCCGTGCTCCGCGTGCTCGCGGAAATCGAGGAGAGCGGCATTTCTGTCTCCCGGAATATTTTGGAAGCCCTTGACCGGCGCATCGAGGGCGCCCTCTCCGAGCTCCGCGAGCGGATCTTCCGGGAAGCGGGGGGCGAGTTCAATATCAATTCTCCCAAACAACTCGCGGAGATCATATCAAAGAGGCTTTCTCCTCAGGAAGAGCGTGGCGCGAAGCGCACGCCGGGAGGGAAATTTTCGACGAACGCGGAGAGCCTTGAGGCGCTGAAGGAAAAGCTTCCGTTCGTGGGACCGATACTCGAATATCGGGACGGATTCAAGATCCAGTCGACCTATGTGCGGCCGTTTATCGAGCTCTCGCGCGCGGACGGCAAAGTTCACACCGACTATGTTCAAACCGGAACCGCAACCGGCCGGCTGAGTTCGCGGGAACCGAACATGCAGAATATTCCCCAGGAGTCGGTGTGGGCCAAGGAACTGCGCTCGGCGTTCGTTCCCGCTCCCGGCTTTTTATTTCTCGCCCTTGACTATTCTCAGATCGAACTCCGCGTTATGGCGGCGCTCTCCGAGGATCCGGAAATGACCGCCGCATTCGAGAAAGGCCTTGATATCCACCAGGCAACCGCGGCGAAGGTGTTCGATGTGCCGCTCGATCGGGTCGCTTCTCCCATGCGGCGGCTTGCGAAGACCCTGAATTTCGGGTTGATCTACGGAATGGGCGCCTCCGCGTTCGCAAAAACAAGCGGCCTTTCCCGGGAGAAAGCCGGCGCGTTCATTAAGACGTACTTTTCCGAGTTTCGGAACGTGCGGGAGTGGCAGGAGCGCGTGAAGCGCGATGTGCGGACGTTCGGATACGTGGAGACAAAAACCGGACGGAGGAGGTATCTTCCCGGGATCGCATCCGGGTTCCCGCGCGCCGTTTCCGAATCCGAGCGGGCGGCGGTGAATCATCCTATCCAGGGGCTTGCCGCGGATATCGTGAAGCTTGCGATGGTCCGGGTCCGCGAAGAACTTGCGCGCCGCGGGTGGTGGAACGATTCCGTGCGCATGCTCCTTACGATCCACGATGAATTGTTGTTTGAGGTTCGGGAGAGTATGATAAAAGAAAGCGCCCGTGTTATTCGGGAAATTATGGAAACGGCATACCCGCTTGGGATCCCCCTTCGGGTTGAAGTTTCCCACGGCGCGGACTGGGGACATCTTGAGCGTTTTACTTTTTAAATGGCAACTCCGGACGAACAATCAACGGGCAGTTTCTGGGGCGTTCCCGAGATGAGGATCGCGTGGATCTCGTTGCCGTTCCTCGCAGGGGTCTTTATCGTGAATCTTATCGCGCTCGGCCCCTCGCCGCTTTCGTTTATTTCTCTGGGGCTTGTCCTCGCAGTTGCGGTGATCATTGTGTTTTATGCCGCGAGCCTTGCCCGGTCCAATCGGGAGGTAAAGATAGAGCGGAGCGAGCTTAAGAGCATCATCTTTGATCTTGAGGACGCGCTGATCCTCTATGACGAAAATTTCAAGATGCTCTTTTTTAATCCCGCCGCCGAACGGCTCTTTGGGATCCCGAGCGGCAAGATCGTGGGGCGGACCCTTTCTCCCGGCGACGCGCAAGATCCGGAACGGCATTTGCTTACCCAGGTTATTTTTCCTTCACTCGCGCCTGTTATGACTTCGCGGACGGAGCCAGGCTCATACCCGCAGGTGGTCGACATAAGTTTTGAAACGCCGAATTTGGAACTCCGGGTAAAAACGAACGCGATCGCCGACCCGTCCGGAAAAGTGTTGGGGTTTGTGAAGACGATCAGGGACCGGACGCGCGACATTGCCGCCATACGTTCGAAGAACGAGTTCATCACCGTTGCTTCTCATCAGCTTCGGACGCCGATCACCGGCATCGCTTGGGCGCTCGAGACGCTCGAGAAGGACGCTTCGATCGGGGAGGCGGACCGCGCCATTGTCGGGAATGCGCTTGAAGCCAGCCATCAGCTCGCGAACATCGTCGAAGATCTTCTTATGGCTTCGAAGATCGAAGATGGGCGATTTGGCTACAAATTCGAGCCGATCGACCTTGTGGATTTTATAAATAAAGTTTTGGGAGAAATTATGCCGCACGCGCGTTCGCTTGGGCTTGCGGTCTATTTTGATCACCCCAAAGAAACGAAGTTTCCGCCGGCCTATGCCGATCCCGAGAAGCTTACGATGCTCCTCCAAAATCTTTTGGATAACGCCGTTCGGTACAACGTGAAGGGCGGCTCGATCACGGTAAAGATAGAGGCGCCCGACGGACCGTTCTTGACGGTGAGCGTCCAGGACACCGGGATAGGCATCCCTCCCGAGGGGCTCGAGAAGATCTTCACGAAATTCTACCGGGCGGAAAATGCGCTTAAATCCCAGACCGAAGGGTCCGGTTTGGGGCTCTATATCGCGCAAAACATCGTTCGGGCGCACGGCGGTAAGATATGGGCCGATTCGCAGGCAGGGAGGGGCACCGTTTTCTCCTTTACTCTTGCGACCGACCGGAAGTTTGTCCCGGGGAAAGAAGTGCCGCTTGAGTGGTAGGGAGGGAACTTTTTGGGCCTATCTCTCATGGCGTCCGCGATTTTCGCGTTCTGCTATAATGAGACGGGGAAAGACGGCAACGAACACAAGCAATGACCAAGAAATTCATTTTTGTCGTAGGCGGCGTGATGTCCGGCGTGGGCAAGGGCGTTGCCACCGCCTCGATCGGGAAGATACTCCAATCGCGCGGGCTCGAAGTAACGGCCCTTAAGATCGATCCCTATGTGAATGTTGACGCGGGCACGATGAACCCCACCGAACACGGTGAGGTTTTTGTTTTGGACGACGGCACCGAGTGCGATCAGGATATGGGGAATTATGAGCGGTTTCTGGACCGCGACTTGACGCGCACGAACTATATGACTACGGGAAGCGTGTATCTTTCGGTAATCCAGAAGGAACGGAATTTGGAATTCGGAGGCAAGCAGGTGGAAGTGGTGCCGCGGATCCCTTTGGAGATCATCGAGCGTATCAATGCCGCGATCCGCAAGTCCAAGGCGGACATTGCGATCATCGAGATCGGCGGCACCGTTGGGGAGTATGAGAATATTCTTTTTCTTGAAGCGGTCCGCATGCTGCGCCTTCGCCATCCCGGGGATGTGGTGTTGGTCTTGGTGAGCCACGTGCCGGCGCTGGGTGCCGGCGGGAATGAACTGAAGACCAAGCCGACACAGCACGCGGTACGGAGTTTGAATTCGGTCGGGCTCCACCCCGACATCATCTTGGCGCGCGCGCATATTCCTCTTGACGCGAAACGCAAAGAGAAAATTCAATTTATGTGCAGCGTGGAAGCAGGCGACGTCATCTCCGCGCCCAACGTGGATACGATTTACAAAGTGCCGCTCAATTTCGAGGCGGACCACATCAGCGATCGTATTCTTGCCAAGCTTTCCTTGAGGCCCCGCGCGCGGGATCTCAAAACGTGGCGGCAGTTCGTGGACTGGGTGGAGCACCCTTCTCGCTCGGTTCGAATCGGTATTGTTGGGAAATATTTTGGCACGGGAGATTTTGTGCTTGAGGATTCCTATATCTCGGTTCTCGAGGCGGTGAAGCATGCGGCGGCGCATGCGAGGAGAAAACCGGCGATAGAGTGGCTCAATTCCGAAGAATTTGAAAAAAATAAAAAAAATCTGAAAACACTTTCCCGATACCACGGCATTATCGTGCCGGGCGGATTCGGCGAGCGCGGCGTGGAAGGAAAAATTGCCGCCATTCGTTATTGCCGCGAAAAGAAAATTCCCTATATGGGTCTTTGCTACGGCATGCAGCTTGCTGTCGTGGAATATGCGCGGAACGTTGCGGGGCTCCGGAAGGCACACACCACGGAGATTGACCCCAAGACGCCTCATCCGGTGATAGACATTATGCCGGAGCAGAAAAAGAACATGGCGGAGAAAAATTACGGCGCGACGATGCGCCTGGGGGCTTATCCCGCGGCCCTAAAGAGCGGCACGATCGCCTATCGCGCCTACGGTGAGCCATTGGTTTCGGAGCGCCACCGGCACCGGTTCGAGGTGAATCCCGCCTATATCGAGAAGCTTGAGAAGAAGGGAGCTGTATTTTCCGGTTCCTCTCCGGACAGAAAGCTTATGGAGATCTTCGAATTGTCCGAGAAGAAACACCCGTTTTTTCTGGGAACGCAATTTCATCCGGAGCTAAAATCAAGACCATTGCGTCCCCACCCGCTTTTTAGGGCATTTATGAAGGCCGCGAGCGGTCGTAAGGCCGGGAAATAGGACGAACCGGAAATATGATTATTTTTCTCTATGGAGCCGATGATTATCGGCGCGGGGAGCGCAAACAATTTTATATACGCGAGTACCAAAAAAAACATTCCGTATTGGGAATTGCACGATTCGATTTTTCCCGTGTCGAATCAAGCGTGCGGGACGAAGAGGGCGAATTTGAAAAATTCAAAACGTTTATCGGCAGCCGTTCGATATTCGATGCGTTTAAGCTGGTCATTCTGGAGAATGTTTTTTTCTCGAAAAACGAAGAATTGAAAAAAGCGCTCAAGGGACTTGTCGCGGTCGGGAAAGAAACCACCGTGCTTATTTCCGAACCGAAGATCCCCGAATCGTCATTCTCGTTCCTCGTAAAGCCGCCGGTTATCGCCGAGGAATTCAAGGAACTCGATGGATACGATTGGGAACTTTTTGCGCGCAAAGAAGCGAAGCGGCGCGGAGTGCCGCTTGCGCCTTCCGCGTTCCGGTTCTTGGCCCAAGCCTACGAGGGAGATGGCTGGCGCCTCGTGACGGAGCTCGAAAAAATGAGTTTTTTGGAAAAGGCGAGCATAGACGAGGACGATATGGCACGCTTGGATATCGAGCGCGCGCCGAACACATGGGAGCTCGTGAATACGCTTCGGCACGCGGATCCGGCGAGGCGCCTCGCGGCCCTCGAGATCCTTTTTTCGGCGAACGAGCCGGCGCAAAAACTTTTTTATATACTAAGCGCGCGGTGGCCGGAACGGCTTCCCGCGTTTGCGGCGCACGATATTTTGATAAAATCGGGAAAGCTGGAATACGAAGAAGCGCTTTTGAGGCTCATACTATGACCATAACAATGACGATGACGGCGGGAAATTATGGATTTCGGTTTAGAGAATGGGACATCTACAAAGACGCGCGGCAGTTTCGTCGTAAAATTAGCGGCCATCTAAAGGGTTATCCACGCGAGGAGAGATATGCATTAGTTGATCAATCAAAGAGGGCATTAAACTCGGTAGTTCTTAATATTGCCGAGGGTGCTAATAAAAATACCGATAAAGACATGAGGGTTTATATTAACCGCGCGCACTGCTCCTTAGACGAAGTGATCGCATGCTTGGATTGCGCGCTTGATGATGGCTATATTGCCAAGGAGCAACACGCCGAAGCCTTGGCGGAAGCAAGTAGCCTCGCGAAGCGATTGCGAAAATTCACCGCTCACCTGTTAGCGTCATCGTGATCGTGATCGTTATCGATTGCAATCGTTATCGTAAAAGCCGGCTTAGCCGAGCTTTTGTCCGGCTTGCCTTGTTCTTTGCGATAACGCCTGTTTTCGCCGCCTTGTCGAGTGCTTGGTACGCCCTGCGGAGCTCCGTTTCCGCTTCACTAGTTTTCTTTTCTGCCACGAAGCGCTTATAGGTTTTTATGGCGGACCTGAAAGCTTCTTTTTTAAGAAGATTTCGTTCCCTGCGGCGCACGTTCTGCCGCAGGGCCTTTTTTGCGGATTTGGTGATTGGCATAGTGGGTGGGTATTAGCGATCAGTAATTAGCCATTAGGTTATCGGAAAATGCGATTATTGTCAATTTGTTTGGGCGAGTGCCCCGCTTTTGTTCTATACTTATGGCATGCTGTACTCGCTCACGGGAGCCGTTATTTCAAAAGGAGACAATTTTTTGGTGCTTGAGGCCGCGGGTATCGGCTTCAAAGTGCACACGAACCAACGGACGCTCGACACGCTGCGCGAAGGCGCCTCGGCAAAGCTCTTTTCCCACCTCCAAGTCAAAGAAGACAGCATGGACCTCTTTGGATTTTTAGCGGAGGAAGAGCTCCATTTTTTTGAACTTCTTATCTCTGTCTCGGGCGTGGGGCCGCGCTCGGCGCTTTCTATTCTCCAAATATCGGATTTGACGAGCCTCTCGGCTGCCATACAAGAGGGCCGGCCGGATGTTTTGACGCGCGCTTCGGGCATCGGGAGAAAGACCGCCGAGCGAATTATTGTGGAATTAAGAACCAAGGTGCAAGTAGGAAAATCCGCGGATATCGTGAAAAAAATGGAAACCGATGCCGACTTGGCGGAAGTGCTTATCAATCTCGGCTACTCGCGGGAGCAAGCGCGTGCGGCGCTTGGGAAAGTGGATGAAAAAGTAGTTGGTCTCGAGGAGCGGCTCAAGGCCGCGCTTCGCATACTGGGCCGGGGGAATTGATTAAGAAAAAAACAGGGGTGCCATCCAGTTCGGATGACGACCCCCTTTGTGCGGGTGGACCCCGCGTTACGACCGTTCGAGTTTCACGCGATCCCGTATCGCCATTGCGGCCAGGAGCCCGATGCCATAGAGAACCATCACCGCCGCGAGCGTGAATATGTGGTTGGTGGTGATCGCGTTGTCTGCCCACTCCCCCACGTACCAGACCCAGGCCGTTATTGCTCCCAGAAGGATTCCTAGCGCAACGTAGTAAGAGGGAGATTCGTAATTCCGCCTCTCCCACGAGCTCCCGGTGAGCCATCCGGTGACTATCGTTATGAGCCCCACCATGACCCAGAAGACTATCTGGTCGAGCGGTTTCTCGCCGGCTGGATCATTCACTGCGCCGACGACCACGAGGAACCCCACGACGATCAACGCCCACGAAAAGATTTTCATCTCTTCTCTCCTCCCTGTTTTTTGAGAAGTTCCTGCCTTTTAATAACCTTGAGGCAGGCCTCTCTGAAAGTTTCGTAGCTGGATACCTTCCTTGTTCCCACCGGTCTCACATTGCTTCGTGTGGCCCTTGGTACTCTTTTGGGGTAAGGATCCTTGCTGTCGCAGCTCGGGCACCTGGGTCCAGGATTCGGGCACCCACAATGTATGCAGGACATACCGCCCCCCGTGATATTGGTTTTTTTGTAACTACTCGATGCTGAAGCCAGTATATCATATATCTTTCGTTTTGTCAATTCGGCATAAAAATTTTGCTTTTAATTAGCGGCGCATCGGCTATAATTGATGGACAATGAAGCTAACATTCCACGGCGGTGCGAAGAGCGTGACGGGCGCGAATTATCTTTTGGAATCGGAGGGAACAAAAATTCTTATCGATTGCGGCCTGAATCAGGGGAGCAATTTTGCCGAGCGGCAGAATTTTGAACCGTTCCCCTACGATCCGAAAGAGATAAGCGCCGTTTTTGTTACGCACTCCCATATCGACCACATCGGCCGCCTGCCGAAGCTTTGGAAGGACGGATTCCGCGGGAAGATCTATTCCGCGCCTCCCACAAAGGATTTCGGGGAGTTTTTGCTTTTGGATTCCGAACACATTCTTTCCAAGGAGGCCGAACGAGAGAAAAAGCCGCCAATGTACACGGCGGATGATGTTGCCGCCGTTATGGATATTTGGGAGGGGCTGGAATATCACCGGGCGCTCGATGTCGGCCCTTTCCGCGTGACGCTCTATGACGCGGGGCATATTCTGGGCTCGGCGAGCATTCTCGCCGAAGCGGAGGGGAAGCGTATCGTGTTCTCCGGCGACCTGGGGAATTCCCCGGCACTTATCATCCGGCCCACCGAAAAAATTTCCGAGGCGGATTATTGCTTGATCGAATCGACCTACGGCAATCGGGTTCACGAAGGAGTGGACGAACGGCAGGGAGAGCTTGAAGACGCGATAGAGGACGTTGTGAAATCCGGTGGCACACTGGTCATCCCCGCATTCGCGATGGAGCGCACGCAGGACTTGCTCTATCACCTAAATGCCCTCGTGGAGCGCGGGCGCATTCCCCGCATTCCTGTTTTTATCGATAGCCCCTTAGCGATAAAACTCACCCAGGTCTATAAAAAATATGAGCGGTATTTCAACAGCGAAGCGGCGGCATTGGTTCGCTCCGGAGACGACATTCTGAATTTTCCGGGTTTGCGCCTTACTTTGACCACCGAGCAGTCGAAAGAAATTAACGCCGTTCCGCCGCCCAAGGTTGTTATCGCGGGCTCGGGCATGTCGCAGGGGGGGCGCATTCTCCATCACGAGGTGCGGTATCTGCCGGATCCGAAGAGCATGATCCTTTTTATCGGCTACCAGGCGGCAGGGTCGCTCGGTCGGCAGATATTGGACGGCGCAGAGAAGGTAAAGATATTCGGCGAGGAAGTTTCGGTTCGATGCAAAAAGCACGCGATCAGCGGGTATTCCGCCCATGCCGACCAGCCGCACCTGCTCCAATGGCTTTCTCCCATGCGTGCATCTCTCAAAAAAGTGTTCATTGTGCAGGGCGAAGAGGCATCGAGCGAGGCGCTTGCCGCAAAGATCCGCGACGAGCTTGCGGTGCGGACGGAAATTCCGGAGCCGCATGAAACGGTTGTGCTATAATGGAGCCACACGATGCCGGTTTTGAAGAAAATAAAAGTTCCGAAAGAAAAATCCGCGCCGGGAATTGAAAAAGACGGTCCGCGGTACAAGATATGCATCTCCGGCGCGGCGGAGACGGGGAATTGTTCGCCGGACGCAACGGAGAAGGCCGAGCTCTTGGGGCGCCTGATCGCCGCGCGGGGCTTTATTCTGGTAACCGGCGCGACCACCGGCATTCCCTATTGGTCGGCAAAAGGAGCGAAGGAGAACGGCGGGATGGTCATCGGATTTTCTCCGGCGGCATCCAAGGCAAGCCACGTAAATACATACCACTTGCCCCTCGATTACCACGACTTGATCGTCTATACGGGCTTTGATTACTCTGGGCGGAATCTCATACTAACGAGAGCGTCGGACGCTATCATCACCATCTGTGGACGCATGGGAACCCTGAATGAATTCACCATCGGGTTCGAAGACAGGAAGCCCCAAGGGGTGCTTCAGGGGACAGGGGGTTTAAGCGAAAACATTGATGAAATTATCGAGTATGCGCACCGCGGCCCCGGCAAGGTCGTTTTCGACACGGATCCCGAGCGCCTGTTGGATAAGGTCGCGGCGCTCATTCGGGAAGAAGATAAACAAATAAAATCATAAAATGGCAGGAGACTCTCCGGTTAAAAGATCTCCGGCGCGGAAGGGAAACGCAAAGCTGGTTCTTCTCGGAGCTGTTACCCACTACTTCGGGCACATCGGTGTTGCGATAGTGAAGTGCAAGAAGCCGATCTCCGTGGGAGATGCACTATGGTTCAAGGGAGCAACTACCGATTTTCGAGCAAGCGTTTCTTCCATGCAGTGGGAGCACAAGCCGATCTCAAAATCCAAGAAAGGGCAGGAGGTTGGCATTAAGGTAAAGGAACACGTTCGCGAAGGGGACAGCGTGTTTCCCGCATAGACTTACGGTATGCAGAAAGGAATGTGGCGGTGTGCGCTTCTTATGGTTGCCGGCACGGTTGGCGCCGGGCTTTTTGGCATCCCCTACGTATTTTATAAAGCAGGATGGGCCATTGCTTTTTTCTATCTCGCCGTCTTTGTTGTGCTCGTCGGCATCGCGCACGGGGTGTACGCCAAAACGCTGGCGAAAGTTCGGGAGCGGAAACATCTGCTTGGTCTTGTGGCGGAGCAGTTCGGCGCATGGGGAAAGTGGATCGCTTCTTTCGCGATCATTGGCGGTTTGCTTATCACGCTTGTTGTGTATCTCATCCTCGGCGCCCGATTTTTGGGGCTACTCTTCCCGGCGCTCGGGAATTTTTCGTATCCCCTCTTTTGGGTTCTCGCCTCGCTTCCGCTTCTCTTGAAGTTCCGCCGGCTTGTTCTTTCGGAAGTTATCGGGGCGCTTGCAATGGCCGCTATCATCGCGGTCATTTTTCTCGGCGCCTCGGCGAATGCGTATCCGCAAGTTATTGCCGCCGATCTTTCGGAGCTTTTCTTGCCGTTCGGCGTGATTCTTTTCGCGCTTGCCGGATGGGCGACCGTCGAGCCGGTTTTCGACTATGGGATATCCGCGGGGCTCCCGCTTAAAAAGATCTCGCGCGCGATGACCCTGGGAACTTTTTTCTCCGCGCTTCTTTATCTTCTTTTTGCCGTGGGTATTTTTGGCTCTGCTCCCGTAATTTCGGAAAATACGCTGGACGGCCTGGGCTCGTGGCCCTTTTGGAAATTCGCCACGCTTCTCGTGCTCGGCATTTTCGCCATCTGGACCTCCTATGTGCCGATAGGCCTCGAGATAAAAAATTCTCTCCGGAAAGATCTCGTGTGGCGCGAATCGACAAGCGTATTTTTTGTCCTGCTCGCGCCGCCCCTTCTTGTGCTTTTGGGGTTCAATAACTTTATCCGGGTGGCGGGCCTTGCGGGAGGGCTTTTCCTCGGCCTTCAATATCTCCTTATCCTCGCGGTCGGCACGCGCGTGCTCACGCCGAGCCGGGGGAAAAAGATCGCCACCCTCGCCCTCGCGCTCGTGTTCATCCTCGCGGCAGTTTACGAAGTGTATTATTTTGTAGTAAGGTAACCCCGACGCTCCACCGTGGAGGTCGGGGCTCCGATTCCCCCGACGTAACGTCGGGGGACGTCGGAGTGGATAGAACATGAAAGGATATGTTTATATTCTTGAAGATACAACCGGCAGGTTTTATATTGGCAGTACTCAAGATATAAAAAAGAGAATGAGGGAACACAGAGGTGGCCATACACAAACCACGAGAAATATGAAAGAGCCCCAAATGATTTTCTTTCAGGAGTATAGTTCTTTAGAGATAGCGCGCACGATAGAACGGAAACTCAAAATGCTTAAAAGAAAGGACTATATTGAAAAAATTGTTGCTGACGGGTACATTAAAATGACACCATTGTCCTCGTAGTTTAATGGATAGAACGCTGGCCTCCGAAGCCGGTAATGGCAGTTCGACTCTGCCCGAGGACACAAGGTGCTTTTACAAAACGAAGTTTGGGATCGATGTTTAGCGTGGTGGCGTGGGACAATAGGTGGGAGGATGAAATTCCTGCTGGGGGCACCAAAATCTGACTTTTTT
>CAYTEE010000006.1:0-19061 GCA_964436785.1 uncultured Candidatus Saccharibacteria bacterium | reverse complement strand
CGCCAAGAACATTCCTTTGTATTTCTCGCGGAGCAAGCGGAGTTCTTCGAGCTTGCGCTGTACCTCCTCCGGGAGTTGCCCCGCTTCTCGCCGTTCATGGATCCGGCCATGCCAGCGGTAATAGCGGTAAGCGAAAAACAGCGCGAAAAGAAGCAGAAGAACCCCGACTCCCCAGATAACCGCCCACGGAACCACAAAATTCCCGCCGAAATTCATTCCGATTTCCTGAATGATATTGAAGAGCGCGTCGGTGATCACGAGGCGCTGGATCTCCTGCGCGTAGTTTCCCGCCTTGTCGAACGCGCGGACAAAAACGTCGTATTCCCCAAGCTGGAGCTCCGGAATATACGGGCTGTTCGCCTCGATGAAAAAATTCTGCGCCGTTCGGTTATCAACACCGGGGGCTTCCGAGGGCGTAAGCGAAACAACCTTCAGCTCATAATGGTCCACTCCGGAGAGCGCGTCTGTCGTCTGGAAACCGATGACCGGGCGGCGGGTCACCGTCCTGGCCGCCGGGTTTATCTCTATTTTGAAACGCGCCGGAGGCGAGCCGTCTATTTTTATCGAATAATGCGTAACTCCGCCCCACGAACCTCCGCGGAGCGCCTTGATGTGAAAATAATAAATATCGTCGGCAAGATCCTTATACGACTGCGTGGTGCGCAGGGGCTCCTCCGGAATATCATCGGGGATATCCACCGGCTGGGTATTCAGAACATAACTGTATTTTGTGACCGGCTCGTCGCTCCCCCACTGGAGCGTTATGTTCCGATTCGCGTACCATTTTTCCTGATCGGAGTGCGTGGGAGAACTTACCGCGGGGCCGGCGGGCGGTGGAAGCGCGAGGTTATAAAATCCTCCGGTCGTCTGCCCCAAAATGTCCGTCCCCTTTCCGTCGTTCAGGAGCACGCGCGACGAATCTTCAAACCGGACAACCGCGGTCCCCACGGAAACCACGCGGAACGTAACTTCGGAGATGAGGCCCGCATTCGTGTTGATGCCCGGATTCGGGAGCGCTCCCTGGAATTTGATGCTTCCCTTCCGGTTGTCGTATGCCGGCTGAACCACCCACATCCCGATAAACGATTTTCCGGCGGAGGGAGACACAACCTGCAGTTTGTCCGATGGGAATTTGAGGTCGGCTTGGATCGCGTTTATACTTGCTCCATTTGTATTGACGAATATCGAAACAGTGAAGGTACTCCCCACTACGTATGTTCCGGAGCTTGGGCCCAAAAAAAGAGAGGCGGGCGAAGATTGCGCCCGGGAAAAAACAAGCGGAAAAACGGCGAAGTATATTCCGACTCCGGCAAAAACAAAAAGGACATAGCGCGATATTCCTCTCATTACGGATCTTCTGTAATTATACCACCTACGGCACAAAACCGCCCCGGAAATTCAGATGTTTTCCGGTCTTTTCCGCCGAAAGAATAGGAACCCGGCTCCAAGAAGAACAAGGACGATCGCGAAAGTCGGCAGGAAATTCCAAAAAAGGACCGGCCAATAATAAATTATGCTTGCGACAGGGTTGCCGACATTATCGCGCGCCTCAAATTCCACCGCCCACGCATTTTCGGGAAGCGCTGTCGGATTCTGCACCGGTTGCCACTCGCTCCAGGAAAGAAATGTTTTATACCGGGCGCTCGTTTCTTTTATCCCGGAATCTTTGTCGTTGACCAAAAATGTCAGGAGTTTCTGCTCTGGATTGAATGGGTCCTTCTCCAGTGCAAGAAGGTCTATCTTCGGCGGCGTGTTGTCTTTTGTTCCCGGAAGAAGCGCAAGCGGAGATCCGGCAACGACAGAGAGTGCAAGATTCGGAGCTGTAGTTTCGGCTTTTGTTCCTTTCCCGTCCGCGATATACGCTTCCGCGGACGCGAAACTGATCGATGCTTTCCCCTCGCGGAGCGCCTTGAATCGTACCGTCAAAAGCTCTCCTCCATTCCCTTGGAACGCCTGCGCGCTTCCACCGGTGAGGCGAAGCTCTCCCGCCTCCGAAACCTGCGGCTGATTCTGCCATATCGTAATAAGCGACCCGCCGTTGTCTACCCTCGTCACTTCAAGAATATCTTTCGGGTAGCGGAGAAGAATATCGAAGGCGTTCAGGGGCACATCCGAATCTACAAGGATGTTTGCTTCAAATTCGGTTCCGGGCGTTATCTTTTCGGGAATGCCGATCCGGAATGCCGTTTGCCCCGCGAAAACGCCGGAAAAAATAGCGGCGAAAACAGCAAGAAAAATCAAAAATGGATAAATCGCGCGTGATCTCATGCGGGGTATTGCGTTTCTTCTTCTTGTTTTTTGATCTGCAACATTGCTTCGTCGGGGTGGTGCTGGAGCATGTCACCGGCTTCAAATTGCTTTTCGATCTTCCTATGCCACCCCCAAACAATTTTCAATGAGTAAAGAAGGAATCCAAAGAGAATAACCAGAGCGATGGAAACATACGTCCACGCGATCGTATATACTCCCGCAAAGACGAGTCCTTTGTCCCCAATAACTTCCATAAAAGGACGCACAATTGCGACCTTTTTTATTGCTTCCTGAAAATTTCCGGCATAGTCGAAAGCCCTCGCGACAATTTCATAATTGCCGAAATTAAGCTGTTCGGAATATGGCGACTGGACTTCAATAAAAAATGGCGTTTCCGATCGCTCAACGGATTTGGTATCCGCGGCGCCCCGAGAAGAACCAAGGGAAATTATTTTCAACTCGTAGTGATTAATGCCGGACTTCTCGTCGGTGGTGGCAAACGAGAATAAGGGATTCTTGTTCGTGCTCTTAATTCCAGGCGAAACCTGGATATCGAATGCCGCGGGCGGAGAATGATCGATCTTCACGGCAAAATGGGTCACGCCGCCCCATGCCCCGTTTCGCATTCGCTTAATATGAAAATAGTGAGCTCCATCGGGAACTTTTTCGTACGAAACGGCAACTTTTTTCCCTTCGGAAACATTGTCGGGTTCCGCAACCGGATTTTCATCCAGCATATAACTTACACCGTCGGTATCGGGAAGCGCTTCCCAACGGAAGGAGACAGTATCGCTCGGATACCACTTATCGTTATTCGGATGGGTCGGGGAAGCAACGGCCGGCCCTTCCGGAGCGGGAAGAGCAAGAAAGTAAAGTCCATCCTGACGGCGCGTCAAAATATCGGTCGCTTGGCCGTCTGCCAAAAAAACATGAGAGGTGTCGAGAATTTTCACCGCAGCGCTGCCGGAACTCTTTACGCGAAAAGTGATAGCGGAAACAACCCCCTGGCTCGTATTGATCCCCGGGTTGTGAACCCCTCCTTGGAAACTTATGGTTCCTTCGCGATTTGAATATTTCGGCTCGCTTGCCCAAATATCGATAAATGACTTTGCGGCGGCAGTTGGAGAAACGACCTGAAGCTTATCGGAAGGGAAGCTTATATATGCTTCTACGGCGTTTATGAGCTGTCCGCCGGTATCGAGATAAAGAGAAATATTAAAAGTACTGCCTACCGCGAATGTCCCCTGCGCCGGGCCGAACGAAAGGGATGCGGTTCCTTTTTCGTCCGCACGAACCGATCGAAAAATACCGAGGGATAATAATCCCAAGATACCGAACAAAAGCGCCCCGTAAATTACTTTTTTGTTTAAAAACTGCCCGTTGTTCACTTCTGTTTATTATAACGTTTTTGCATAAATAGTTATACAGTCCAGTAATAAAGGAGGATAGAAACGTCAGCCATAGTAACTTTGTTATCTCCATTGAAGTCGGAAGGGCCAAAGTCTATTCCCACGCGCCCAAAATAGAAAAGAAGAATGGAAAAATCGCGCATGTCTATTTTTCGGTCGCCGTTCAGGTCAACGCGGTCCACAATGGCCGCGGGCACGGGAGAGGGCGTAGGTTTTATTGGTGGGAGGGGCGGATGTACCGCGGGAGAACCGGTGTTTCCAAAATTTCCCGACGGAGGCAAAGAAGGAGTGGAAGTAGCGGGACTGCTTGCTGTCGAAGTGGCGCTTAACCGCGGATACGCATCATACACATCAAGCGCTGTTGATGAGGCATACACCATTCTGAAAAACCAATCCGAGCCTTGCGCCGCGGAATTATTTTGAATGACCCAATCCCACTCCCCCCTCTCTGTCGGTAGAATGGCGTTCGGCGTTCCCTGTGTCGGGCTTGATTCGTTATAGGTTTCGCCGGCGTCAGAAGTGTTTAAAACGGTCGTCACGATATTCTGCCCGTCCGCGACGCTCGCGTTATCGCCGAATATCCATGCCGCCCCGCTCTCGACATCCGTCCATCCGCTTGATGTTGAGTTTGAATATTGGAGATTAAAAGTTTCCCCGGTCCCCAACTGAAGAGAGGAGTCCAGAACATTCATTCGAAGGCGGACGGTAGCGCCGGCGACCGGAGTCCCCACCGCAGTGTTTTCCGGCGCAAGATCTGTCGTCGGCGTAAGCGCATCAATATTTTCATACCAGCGATAAGCGCTTTGCGTGAGAATTGTCCGCGCCGGAGTCGCAGTAACGGCAGTACCTACGTCCACCGCAAAAACAACAAAAATCCGAAAAAGAGCGCCACAAACAAAAACAAGGAAAAAACCAGCGGTGGCAATTAAAGATCCGCGCCTCATTACACTTTTTGATATTGTTATTTATAAATATAAAGATCGCGCTCGCCGCCTTTTCCTTAAAAACACCCCGTACGCGAAGATGGCGAGCACAAGAATGATCGTTTCATACATCCAATATGTCCTAATAAAGCCAAGAATACTTGCCGAAGAATTCGCGAGCGAACCCCGTTTCAAAACGCTAAAAACTCCTTTCTGCGAAGCAATAAGCTTGTCGTTCTTATAAAAACTTACCGTTCCCCAATATTGCCCGATGCTCAAGTTGAAATTGATGGGGAATTCAACCGTATATTCCTTGGAAACAAAAGGCAATGTTTCGGGAAAATCGGCGTTTTTTTGAACGAAAGCAAGCCGGACGGAATTGAATTGGTCATAGAGTTCATAGGAGGCGCCGCTAAACGCTTCCGGAATATTCCCGCGGTTGTCGAAGCGGACATATACGCGGGGATCCCATCCTTCTTCAATATCAAGATGCCGCAAAGATGCGCCAAAATCTTCAAAGGTGTCGTTCCCGACAACGATAGCGATGGATGCCTGCACCGCGAGCGCGATGGTCACTTGCCCCGCCTGCCCGGGAGAACTCGTGAAAACAACTCTCCCGTTATAGTTTCCCAATTCGACATCCGGCGGAACCTGAACCGTAACCCCGACCGGAAATTGCCGGGTTCCTTTAGGGATGGTAAACTCCAGCCCCGTATCAAGAGTAACCCACGGCCGCACCCGCGCGGGGAGTTCGATGTCCGCTTTTATCTTCAAATCTTCATCCGGCTGGCCCTGAACGATATATAAAACCGAGGAGTACCGGGCGCCTTTCACAAGATGCGTTGCGTGCACATAAGGAGGCGAAATTCCGAGCCCGGCCCGCGCTTCGTTCGCAATAAAAAAACCACCCGCAATGCCGCAGACGAGAAACCACATCCCAACTCTCATGGCGCGAGAGCCGCTCCTGTTCATCGGTCTTTAGTATATCATATTTTTGGAAACGAAAAACCCCGCCTTTATGGGCAGGGCTTCTTACGGTTCAAGATTAGAGAGTCCTACTATGGCTGAAAGAGGGCGGAAAAGACGTTTGTCCCGGAGTACGTACCGGTCGGAGTTCCGTTCGGCACTGCAAGCCCCCAAAGAGTTTGACCGGAAACCTTTACCGTGCTTGTGGGCGCAGTGAGGAGGAAGCCCGTCACTGTGGTAAGCGTTTCGGAAAGCTCCGTCTCTCCGCTATTATACGTGAACGAAGAAGTCGCATAGTGCTGAGAACTCGTAGTGATCGAATTCGGAGCGGAGGTAAGCGTCGCGCTTGCCCTAAGCTGCAGGGTAGTTGAAGAATTCCCCGCGTTCGTTGAAGAAGCGGTTTGATTTACCGCCTGGGTATTCGTATTTGCCGCAACCGCGCCGTAATTAATAGAAGATGTTGTTACGTTGATTCCGATAAGCGTGATGACGTCGGGCGTTGATCCGGATTGGGAATCCTTATTCCCGCTCGCGGCTTGCGGGTCGGTAAAAATAATCGTCGCCATCCAATTCTGTGTCGGAAAACTTGACGAAGCGTCGGTTGCTTGCGCGAAATATTGTACGGCAAACGTCGTGGTGGTGTTTTGCGAGCCGGCCGCACAAGTACTCGTCGCGGTAAAGGCGGTCGCTTTATAACAGTTCAAAGCATTCTGCGAGCCGTTGCAGGTTGATGACGTGATCCCCTGGCGGTACAAAAGGACAACCGCCGTGCCGGCATTTACGTCCGTGCACCCGTTATCATCGGTAATGGTCCCAATAACATTCACATTTGTCGTACTGTTCTCGGTAAGGTTGACGTCGCTGTCGTCATTCACCTTTACAGTGCTTACGGCGGGAGACGCATTATCAACCACCACCGACGTTGAAATATTCACCGCAAAAACAGTCCCGACGATCATCAAAAAAGCGGTGCCAACAATCGCGGCAACCAGCACCATTCCGATCTGTTCCCTCCCGTAGCGGTTTTTAATCATTCGTTATGCTTATTTTATCATATCGCGGATAAAAAAACTGTGGATAACTCATCATGGCCACGAAACACGTACCACGTATCACGATTTACACACAATTCACATATGTCACATATCAAGATTCACGTATCATAAGACATAAAACAAGTCTGTGTCGTGTTATATGTGCCTTGTGCTACGTGTTACGTGCCTCGTGTCTTACGGCGCAAAAACCCCAGTATACACATTCGTCCCGCTGTATGTTCCGGTCGCCTTGCCCGTAGGGATAGTGATTCCCCAATACATAAGCGTGCTTACCGCTGTGGTGCTTGTCGGAGAGGTGAGGAGGAAACCGGAAACGCTTGTTGATGCCTCACTCAACGCCTGTTCGTTTCCGCCGAAGGTAAAACTTGAGGTTGCGTAGTGCTGGGAGCTCGTGGCGATGGAATTCGACAACAATGTAAGCGCCGTGCCGTGTAATGTAAGCGTCGAAGAGGAATTCCCGGAGTTTTTAACGGATGTCGTTGCGTTCGTAGAGCCGGTACTCGTCCCCGGCGCGAGCGTCCCATAGTTTGTAGTTGCCGGAGTCACATCAATTGCGAGTAACGTGTTCAATTCCACGCCGGAAGCCGTAGTTGAATTTGTGTTGTTGCTCGCGCTATCGGTTACCGTAATGCTCCCTAGCCAATTTTGAGCGGAGAAGCTCGACGAAGCATCAGTTGCCTGCGCAAAGTGCCAAATATTAGCGGAACAGGAGACCGTACTTGTGGTGTCTGTAAAACTGCACCCCGAACTTGCTATCTGGTAGCAATTCAAATTGTCCGCGGTGCAATTTTTCGTTCCCGCTATTCCGGAGCGATAGAGCGTGCCAGTCGCAAAACTTATATCCCCTACTCCCTCCGGATCCGTTGTGGAAGCGACAACCGTTATCGCTTTTGTGGTGTTTTCATTAAGCGTGATGGCGCTTCCACCGTTTAAGACGACTGCGGAAACGGTGGGAGCGGAGTTCGCTACGGGCGCGGTATATTTCCCTAAAATCACATCGCGGTAGACTGGCATTGAGTTACCCTCTGTAACCGTATAAGTAACGGAGTGAGTGTGGCTGCCGGCTGCGTTCGCAGTACCACCGTTAGTGCCAGTACCGGCAGTCAACGTACCACCAGCAGACGAAATCCAAGTTCTCGTACCACCGTGGTTGTGTGTAGTTGCCCCGCCCGCACTTCCCAGCGCATTTGCCCCCTTAAGAAGATTCCCGGCATATGCACTGCCGCTTGTTGAGATAATGTTCCAATCCGTGGGGAGCGAAGTATTATCGAACATTGCGATAAGACCATCAGGAATAGTTGAGGTTGTGGAGAGTTGCGCAAAGACTACTGGCCTGAAGCTCGGCGCATTATTGTCAACAGTCGTCGTGGCGCTCGTGCTGATTGAGTGAGTATGCGCAGAAGCAACAGCGTCAGATTTAGTGCCACTGCCTCCACCAGCCGATGAATTTCCGGAAGTAATGGTCGAGAGAACCGTGTGACTGTGCGTTGCGCTCCCGCCGGTCGAGGTGGTGTTCGCGCCTCGCAGATAATTTCCGTCCATCGCAGAGTAATACGACCAGTTTCCCGGAAGAGAAGAGGTAGCCGCAACGTCGAATATTCCGATCGCGCCGTTCGGAAGCTGTGTCACGGGACTGCTCGCTGTTATCAACTTCAATCCCTTATAGGAAGGGAGAATACTGTCACTCGTACTCGTGCCATTCCCCCAAGTGTGCGTATCGGTTTGCACTACCCTGACCGCGCCGTTTCCCATATTATTAGCCGTGGTCATCGCGCCGCCGTCGGAAGCGCCGGTGAAATTATGGTAGGCGGTATCAGCGCTCGTGCTCGCCGAGCCATAAGTTGAGCTCGCCCTCGGGAAGACATTAAAGAAGGGGTCGGTCGCCGCGCACGAAATACATGTCCAGCCGGAAGGGATGTTGTTTCCATCCCAAAGTAAAATAACATCTCCAGCTGCATCCGCTGCCACTTGCCACTTGCGCGATTCGCGCCATAAGCCAATCTCAAATGGCCCCAATTTATATAATTCCGGGCTTATGTCCGGCGCTTTAAAAAAATACACAAATTCCCGCTCTTCACCTTTCTTTAGTGTCGCCGAACGCCATGTGATGTTTTTTATCCCATCCTGGACGTCAATGCGGGAATTAGTTTCATTAATTACTTCAAATGATTCAGGAACGTGTTCCATAATATCTCCGGTAAAATCCTCCGCGGCGGTAACGCGAAGCGAAACCTTGTACGTCGCGGGAGGGAAAATACGGGTTGGGCCTTCGCGGAGCACATCAAAAAGTGGTGCGGCTTCCACGCGGAACTTATCGGTAATTTGCCGGGTTCCATTCGCAGTCTCGGCGACAACGGTAACGGCATATTCCCCTACTTCATTTGCTTTTATCTCGGATGAATAGTCGGGTTCGTTTGTTATCGTCTCCGGCCCGCACGAGGGGTTCCGCTTTACTTTTCCGTTTTGTGTCGAGAGCCGAGTTCGTTCTCCCGAAGGAAAAACAATATTAAGCGTAAGTTCGGCATCACAGAGCGTATGCCCTTGATCGGTGAGGACCGCAAGCCCGATATGCGCGGTGTCTCCTTTTGTATAAACGGATTTGTCGAAATTTACGGCAAGCACCCCCCAGGTAAAATTATTCTCGGTAAAATACACGGTATTATTTTTGAAAATAAAAAGCTCTAGGCGGTATCTTCCGGGAATGAACGGCTTCTGCGGCTCGGGAACGCTTATCCGCAACTGGTTATTTATGGTAAGAAACGATGGCTCGAAATTGGTGTCCTTTCCGTCGGGGCCGATGATCTTTGCGACGACCGGATTCTGAAGATTCGGCAACCCGGAAGGAACCGCCTCGGCGTGAGCGCTATGCCGCGCACCGAAGAACGATAAAAAAGCCCTGCCGAGGGAAAAGAAAAAACCTTCTCGATGCAGAGAAGAAGACATCGCCGCAGGAGGCGGCGGGGAGAGCGTTGTGGGAGGGGTTGAGGTAGTAACGGGTGTTGAAGTAACGACGGACAAAGGAAGATCATCAAGATTCATTTGGAAAAGAGGCGTTTCGTTCGAACCGAAATCGCTACTTTGAGATTCCGCGGGAAACGGCCGTTGATGCTCCAGAAGAGTGACAACGGGAGGGGTGGGAGTATTTTCTTCCGCGGGAACGACGGCTTCTTCTCCTTGGAAGATCGGCGGCACGGCATATTCTATTTCTACCAGCATCCCATCGAGGAAAATTTTGGAAACTTCGGACTCTGAAGTGGGAATTCCTTCAATGCTAATCTGGATTTTCTTCAATTCTTCCCAGTTCGAAACAGGAAGCGCAACCGTGAAGTTGTGCAGATCCGCGGAACTCACTTTCGCAATTTCGGACCACGACTCGCCGTCCACGCTGTAGCTTATCTTGAGAAATCGGCTGTCCGGCTCCGGAGCTGCTACCACGGGAGATAAAATTACTTCTCCGCCACCCGAATTTTCCGGAAGAGATTCCGCCGGAGCAGGAATCGGTTGCGCTTCTTCGGCAACCTCCGTAGGAACAGTAGATGAAGGCGTTTCCTCTATAATAATATTTTCTACCGAAGGCGAAATAATTTCTTCGGTCGTAGTTTGGTTTTCCGGCGTTTGTGCATTCGCCTGCGCAAAAAATAGGGAAGAAAAAATGAAATTTTCAAAAAGGGACGTACTTGAAGGCGCGGGGGACGGCTCGTCTACGGGAAGAGCCGGTTCTTGCGGGGGCGGGGGCGCCGGTTCCTGATTCTGGATTTTGCTCTCGTCAAGCTTCGGTTTCTCCGGCGCATCGCTTGCGGGAACTTCTTCCTCGGGCGCAGTTTCCGGCTCGCTTGAGGACGCAGCCGGCGCAACATCGGGAGACGGCGCGGGGAACGACGTATTTTCGTTTATGCTCCATACCAAGGTAAGCCCCACCCGGGCGATCTCTCCCTTCGGCTCGTAATCGTTCGGGATAAAATTACCGCAAAAAATTTTATCGTTCACTCCCGCGAACATGCTTGCATTCTCGCGAGTGATGAGAACATCCGAGGAATCAAATGTTTCCGGCTTTCCTTCCGCATAATGCGGATTTTCCCACGAGCCCAAACATGTTGCCGGGTAAAAATCCGCAACTTCGGCGCGCGAGAAAAATCTGCGCACCACGAAGGGCGAAAGCAACACAAGGACGATAATGCCGGCGGCAAGAAGGCGGTGGCGGTGGTATGTTGAGCGAATAATTTCTCCTATGTGCATTTCTTGATAACCCAGAACACTTCCTCCGAAATAATTCGCGAGGAAGTCGCCTCAATTATTTTACCACGAATGGACCAAGCGGAAACATAAATCTGTTGATAGCTCAACCCGCTATCCGGTTTTTTTGTACTGTCTGTCGAGTTTTCACTACCCCGTCCAGTAATACATCAGCACCGAAACGTCGGGGAAATCAACGGCAAGGTTCAAATTCAGGTCATACCGGGCGATAGCCACCCCCCTCTCTTCGTAGAAGTAGAGCATGATAGAAAGGTCAACGATATTACACCGGCTGTCGTCGTTGAAGTCGCACGCCTTGATGATCTCTGAAGTGATAACTGGCGGAGTAGCGGGCGCCCCGGGCGCGGAAAACCCCGTATTCCCTCCGGGAGCGGAGGTTGTTGCGGTCGAAGTTGGTGTTGTCGTTGCCGCGGAAGGAACGGAGACAGAAAAATTCAAAAAACCTCCGCGCAATATAAAAGAAGTGCTCGAAGATATTCCGGTTCCCGGCTGGCCGATGCTCGTTTCTAGCCCATACCCGCTCGAGGTCGCATGGCTTCCGCCGGTATCGATAACGCCGCGTTCCAAAATGAAATTCGTCGAAGTGGCAAGATCGGCTTTTCCTACAGCCGGAAGAAACAAGACAAAAAAACTAATAAGGAGGGCGAATATCCGCACCTCCTTATTATACTTCACCCCGTTAGAAGTCCAATCCGCTTGCGGATTGGCAGACGCCATTGGCATCTTACTTCTAACGGGGCTCGGGGACGGCCTAGCCCTAACGGGGCTTACCCTCCCAAGTTTTCCTTCGGAAAATTTAGGAGGGCTTATTGTTGTGGAGAAACGGCAGCACCCTTAATTGTCTGCACTACCTGCGAATCGTCCTTAAGATCTTCCCAGAAAAGTATCACATTCTTGGGAATATGCATCATATCCTCCGGCCCATGCAATTCGCTCCCAAGCTTCACCAGGCTCAACTGTGGCTCGCCTTGTGAACCCTGCTGAAGCGGCTCCGCTGCACGCAGGTAAAAAATATTGGTAAGCGCAATATAACCGCCCTCTTCATTCTTTATGTGGCCGAAATATACCTGATTGTTGTTCAAAAAAACCGCCTGCCATTTGTTCTTGTCCACCTTGGGAAAATCGCGCGAAAATACGCCCGCAGCAAAAAGAACCACGAGAATAAAAAGTGCGGACACAATAAAACGCATGCCAAACCACTTATCCATTGGCGCTACAGAACCCGAATTGTCTTCCCCTTCCAATCTTTTCCGCAAATTCACGACCGGTTCCATATATGCTTATAATACCATTCTTAGAAAATATCTATCAACTATTCACCAACCCCGCTCGTGGAAGAAGCGTTTTCAGAATCTGGAATCGTCGGAGTGGTAGAAGCGTTTTCCGAAGGAAGTTCCGGCGGCGGTTCCGAAGGCGTGCTTGTCGCGGAAGGAAGCGGTTCCGGCGGTAGAGAATCATCAGCGGGCAGAGTGGATGTAGAAGTAGGCGGCGGAGGTTCGCCAGCTTGATCCGGAGGTGCCGTCGGGGTTGGCGGAGTAGATGTGGCAGTACTGCACACGCCGGGTATCGTTTTCAAGACACCGTCTTCGATGATTATACAGAACGGCTCTTTTGTTTTCGTATCGAACATCGTGAATCCCGCCGGCTCATCCGAAGAACCAACAGTAAGTTTTTTAACCGTCAAATCGCTAAATGTGATCGCCGCGGAAGGGTCAAGATTATAATTATTGATAACGCTTGAGGTTCCGCCCTGGACAACTGCCCCGGAACCCTGGAGGGTCGAGCCGACTTTACTGCCATTGCTCCCCGCGTACCATTGCGGAGCGATGAACGCAAGAATTTTACCGCTATCGCCCGATGTTGCCCCCGAAAACGCTTCCATCGCGATGGCGATCACCTTCCCTTCTTCGACGGCCTTCATCGCATACCCCGGAACATCGGACGCGGCAAGATAATCCCCTACCGCGATCGGCCCGTTTTGCCCGCTCACCTTTATCGGCAAGCGTCCCGCGAGCGCCATAATGATAGAGCCGCGATTATCGTCGCCGCCGCCCGCCACAAGCCCGGCGGTCTTGGTAACAATTCCGACAAGCTTTTCGTCGTACGCCACTGCCGATCTTTCGAATTTCCTCGGCTCCGCAACGGATATGGAAAGAAGATCGCCCGCTTCATAATTTTCGGCGGAGCCGACAATGTGAACGAATTCGCCGATATCCGCCTGCCCTCCATAGATCGAGCCGCGGGCGATGATCGAGTTCGCGGTGGCCGAGCCATCGGCAGAAGCAAAAAACGCAACGGTGTCTGTTGTGCTTGCGGTTGTGGGCACCGTGCAATTGTTTTGCGCGCAAACCGTGAGGGTCGTTGTGGCGCTGAACTGCGTCGTGGTCGCTACCGCAAGCGTTCCCCCGATCGTCGAGCTTCCCGCAAGATAAAGATTCCGCCACTTTATCGCCGTCGTCCCCAAGTCCTTCGCGTTCGTCGTGATCGCGTCTATCGAAGTGGAAGACATCCGGTATTGATTCGCGTTGTACATCCCGAACACGATAGTATTCGATGCCACGGTCGCCGCCGCGCCCGAGGCAATATAATTGCTCCCCTTTGTGCTTGCGTTACTGGCCGTCCCTCCCGTTCCTCCAAAAATAAGTTTCCCCGCGCCGCTCACCTGCACGCCGTTCGTTCCGAACAGCGCATCCCAGACGGTTGTGCCGTTTTTCGAACCCGTTACCTTGATGCCAATGTTGCGTAAGGGTACAGCGCCATTCACGGTCACAGTTTGGCCCAAATCCAATCCCCGTACTTCCGTCCATTGCGGGCTTCCTGCGCCAATTGTGGCATTCATACTGCCCCGGAAAAGAGAAAGTTCTCTCACGGAGCCGATCATCGCTCCTGCATTGCCACTCATGGCGACGTTTTGTCCAATAATATCTACCGTAGAAGACGTACCCGCGCCGTCAGTCGAGTCAAATCCGCTTGAAAAAGCCACACTATAATTTCCAACCGTAATGGTTCCCTGCCCTGCCACGCCAGTATCGCCATCCAACACCGCATAAGACCTAAAACCGTTTGCCCACCCTCCTGAAGTATCGGAAAAATCCTCGGCTATCACAAAGAGGCTGTTGTTCACACCCGGGTCGGCCCCCGAAAGAGAAGTGCCTTGCCCTACGAGCATTCTTCCTCGCACCGCCACTCCCCGCCCCGATGAAGTCGCGGGATAGATGTCAACAATGTTCGTCGAAGATGCGTCATTAAAACGGAGCCTCCCCGAAGCCGCATCGCCATTTCCGTCGCGCGACCACTGGAGCGTCTGGTCTGTTCCGTCCGAGGCGAGAATCAGCCGATCCCCTTCCACCGTTGAGGTGGTGGTAAGATAGGCGAGGTTTGCGGAAAGCGTTCCCGTGAGCGTTGTTGTCGCTCCGGTGATCGTTGAGAGCGTAGACGCGCCGGAGATATTGAGAGATGCCCCTTCAAGAAATCCGCTTGCGGTAAGATTCGTTCCGGATGCGTTGGTGAATCCAAGCGTTTGGAATATGCCATACCCGCTTGCGGTGATATTAGTTGACGAAACCGCGGCAAGGATCGTTTGGCCGGAAATATCCAACAAGGTACCCTGCAAAAATCCAGAGGCCGTGAGATTCGTGGAGGAAACCGAGGCAAGGGTGCTTTGTCCAGAAGCGTTCAACGTAACCGTCTGGAGATATCCGCTCGCAGTCACATTGGTCGAAGATACATTAGCGAGAGCCGCGTTTGTGGAATTCAATGTCGGGAAGGTACCATAGCCGGAGGCGGTGAGGTTTGTAGACGAAACGTTTTCCAAGTTGCTCTGTCCGGAAACTCCAAAATATCCCGAGAGTGTTTGATTCGTGCCTGATGCGTTCGTAAATCCGAGTGTCGGGAATGTTCCATATCCGCTCGCAGTGAAGTTTGTGGAAGAAACCGACGCAAAAGTTGACTGCCCGGTGACATTCGCTGTCGCGGTTTGAATATTCCCGGTTCCGGTGGCATTTGTAAAAGTAAACCCTTGGAGAGAAGATGCCCCGGTCGCGAGTAAAGTCGCGATCTGGAGATTCCCCGTCCCCGTCGCATTCGTGAATGTAAAACCGGCAAGCGTCGTTACGCCGCCGACATTTAAAGTGCTGTTCAACGCCACCGCCCCCGCGAATGTAGAGCTCCCGCTTGGAAGATTAATACCGCCCGAAGGATCGAGCGCTAAAACATTATTCGCCGACGTTCCGGCGTGCGCGCCGTCAACTGTATCGGCATTGATCGCAAATCCGGAGGCGACGATCGCCTGCCGTGGCGAAAGCGTTTCAAAATCGGCGCTCGAAGTGCTATAAACATCTATCTGCAGGTAATAAATGGATGACGTATTGAAATCCAGATCAAGTGCGGAAAAACCCTGCGCGGCGTCCCCCAATCGCGCGTCGAAAACACCACTCGTAACTTTGTGCGTCGTTGATGCCGGAGCCGCAGAAGGCCAGAGCCGCGTGCCGGAACCGGTTGACGAGACATTCCATATCGAGAACTTGAAATCGAAATTGGCGCCGGAGGAGCCCCCCTGCAGATTCCCGCTTGCGTCCTCAAGCCGCCCTTGGTAATTAATGATCTGGGGAACCGCCGCATAAGCCCGGGCAAGAAACATCAAAGCCGCAAGTGCAAATGCGAATGAAAGAAAACCCAAAATTGGCCTGTTTTTGAAACCCGCCATAAAATTCACCTCCTTTATTATAGCAAAAGACAGTTGCAAACAATCGCGACTATTCCCCTACCCCGACGCCGCAGGGTCGGGGCTCCGACTGAAACGTCGGAGCTTTCTACTAACTACTGAACTACCATAGAACATCCTTACAAACTCAAGTTTGTAAGGATGTTCTATGTCTGCTGGCTAATTTTTACTTGCCGTGCTTCTCCGCCAATCCGTATTCCCTCACAATTGCGTTCGCATATTCCCAATCCAGATTCTTGAAAAACGCGTCGAGATATGACTTCCGGTTGATGCCGTAGTCCATAATATAGGCGTGTTCGTACACGTCCAAAACGATAACAGGGATGGCTCCCCAGACGGCGCCGACGTTATGCGCATCCGAACCGTAAATATGGAGCGCGTTGTCGCGGAAATCGAACGCAAGGATAGCCCACCCGCGCGCGGAAAGCGCCGTTGCCACCATCTCGAGCTTCCACTCGTCCAGAGAACCGAAATCGTTCTCTATCATCAGCACAAGCTCGCCCTTCGGCTCTCCATCGCCCGAGAGATGCGCGAAATACGTTTCGTGGAGCTTCATCCCATTCACGGCAAATGTTTCCTGCCGCTTTAACTCCCCGATAAAACTGTATGTTGCCTGCGCCTCGCTCTTATCCGCGCTTTTTACCTTTTCTTGTATCTCGTTCGACTTTTTTACATACCCCTCGTAGAGCTTAAAGTGCTCTTGGAGCATCTTGAGCGAAAGCCCATCCCGGTCCTTCTCTATTTTTAATTTGTCCGCAATGTATGGTTTGCGCATTATTGTTTCAAGTGTCAAGTATCACGCGTCATGCAACACAAGAGGGATTTTCTTGAAACATGATACCTGACACATGACACGCTAATACCGACCTTTCCGATTATCATATCACAAATTTCCTGTATAATGAGCGTATGCGCCGGTTCCCGAAATTAAGCCACAAGGAATTTAATATATTCAAAAAGCTCGATACTCCCGGGAAGATCCAGGGCTTCGTGAACCGGATCCCCATCAACTTCGAGCGGGATGGAGAAACGTGCCGGTCCCCGCTTTCCACGCTACGGCAAAAAAAAGCGCACTGTATGGAAGGCGCGCTTCTCGCCGCCGCCATGCTCTGGTACCACGGCGAGGAACCGCTCCTTATGGATTTGAAAACCACCAATAAGGATATGGACCATGCAGTGGCGCTTTTCCGGCGGGGCAACCGCTGGGGCGCCATAAGCAAAACCAACCATGCCGTTTTGCGATACCGCGACGCGGTCTATAAGACGCCGCGCGAACTCGCAATGTCCTATTTCAACGAATATTTTTTGGACAACGGCGTAAAAACGCTCCGCAGCCATTCGGCGCCTTTTAGCCTGCTCCGTTACGGCGAAGCGTGGCTCACGTCGGAGAAAGATCTATGGGATGTGAACGACGCCCTGGACTACTCGCGGCATTTCCCCGTCGCGAAGAACACCTCTCGTTTTCTCCGCCTCGCGGACCAGATCGAAATTAAAGCCGGCAAGCTCGTGGAGTGGAAAAAAAAGAGCTAAATTAATTCAGTTCTTTTTTGAAGTCCGAACGCACCTGCCACGCGAGGAGCAAAAAATAAACTACTAAGTTTCTCTATCCCACTACTATGACATGTCATAGTGCTAGACAAGCCCAGTCCTCTTTCTACGTCATCTCATAATTTCTTCTTTCCCCTATCCCTTTCTTTTCATGGACTCATTCGCACGAATGAGTCCATAGAGGAAAAGACGCAGGGTAAACCCCGTTAGAAATCTCGCCCACGCGCAAGCACGCCCGGAGGACCCTGGGGGGCGGGTCTCTAACGGGGTTAATCAAAAAAGGAAATAAGATACTTATCAATTTCGGTTTGGTTCATGTTGTAAAAATATTCGTTTTTGTCGTGGAGCGCGCCCGCCAAAGCAACGCCCACAAACCGCCAATGCCACGGCTCGAATGTGTAGTATGAATTACTTTTGGGATACGAGAGAATAAATCCGAACCGGTGCGCGTTCTCAAGAAGCCACGCATAGGATGCCGATTTCGAAAAACTTGCATATAAGCCCTTGGTTTTCGGGTCCGTCACGTCCACGGCGGTGCCCAGCTGATGCTCCGAATATCCCTGCTCGGCGGAAAATTGATTCGCGGTCCCCGCGCCATAGGTTATCTCGTATCCGGTCTTTACGGATTGCTGGCCATAGAACGAGCGGTATGCGGAAACGATCTGCAGTTCTATGCCTTCCTGTTTTGCCGTGTCGAGCATCCGCGCGAGGAACGGCAACATCCGCGAATGGATAAGCTGTGGTTTGGTTTTATTGAAAAGATACTGCGCGTCAACGCTCGTAAGTTCTTTGGGCACATAATTTTCGTTCAGAAAATAGACCTTGGAGTATTTTTTCAAAAGTTCGCGGTCGACTTCGCTTAGTTTTTTGAGCGCCCCAACTGTTCCCGAAATATCCTGTATCTGCGATTCGAAAAGATTGTTCTTTCCTATTTCACGCTCAAGTATTTGCGTGAGATCCGCATTGTCCCGCGTTGAAGAAACAAGCCACACGCGAAGTTCGAGCATCGTGTTCTCGGATTCCGCAAATCGTTCTTCAAGGAGGTTATTATACCGGTATAACGTCCAATATCGGTATCCACCGAATCCCACAAGGACCGCGGCAAGAATGATGCCGCCTGCGGTCAGATATTTTGGGGGAATGGCAACGCGAAAGATGTGTTTCACCATAAAAGTTAATTATACGGCGATTTGTACGAATTAAATATCCCCCGCATCCGGGGTTTAATTTTTCTATTCCTCCCCTTCTTTTCTTGGGCGCATATGCGTGTCGAGCCATAATTCGATCTCAGAGAGAAACTCCCCGCGACGCTCTGATCCCTTCGAATCGGCAACGCGTTTTGCAAGAGTAACAAGATAGTCCTCGGTTTCCTCCTCGTTGTCGATCCAAAAATTATTGATAAACAAAAAAACCAAGAGGGTTGCTGTCGCAGTTCGTTTATTACCGTTTTTGAAAGCATGATTCTTGATAATGCCGTAATAAAGTACGGCCACCTTTTTAGTGAATGTTGAATACATATCTGCGCCACCAAAACCCTGCCGTGGATTATTAAGCGCAGACTCCAAAAGGGCGCGCTCGTGATCGCTGAATTTCGGCATTGGCTCCTTATCAGAATCAAAAAGCGCCACCGCAATCGGATGGCACATTTCTTTCATAATCTCGAAGTCAATATAGTTGATCTTTTCAGGCTCGATCATATTCGGCGAGGCGCTCAAAAACCCGGCGGTATTCTTTTACTGCTTTTTCGGCTCCCCGAATCGCCTTTTGCTCTAATTCTTTGCGTGTAATTTGCTTTCCAGACTCGATTTTATGAGTAGTAATTCTTTTTTGAGGATTTTTCTTCATTGCTTTTGAGTGTATCACAAGTTGGAACAATATGCCATAAATTTTCCATAAGGGCAAAAAGAGCCGCCCGGAGAAGCAAGCGGCTCCT
>CAYTEE010000005.1:19706-20373 GCA_964436785.1 uncultured Candidatus Saccharibacteria bacterium | reverse complement strand
ACGAACAAAAAATCTTAGCCCCGTAAAATCGGGGCTTAGATTTTTGTGAGTCCCGAGCGAGTCCCGCATAGCGGGACGACGAGGGGCAACATTAAATTACTAGCGGGAATCGAACAGGGAAAGGGGTCCCGCCTTCGCTCCGCTTCGGACGGGCAGGCGGGAAAACAGCTTGTCCCGAGTAAATCGAGGGAGGAGTTTTCCCGTGGCGGAAAAGCGCCAAAGGCGCGAGTTAAAACCGCTGGGTTTTAAGGAGTCCTGAGCGGAGCCGAAGGACGATGTGAGATTCCCCCAGGTCCACCGCTTTGCCTTTCGATATACTCAGGGCTTCGCGGTGCATGCACAAAACATTGAGTTTTTTCTTTTTTGGGATACTATAAGGCAAGCAGGTAGTGTGGCCGAGCCCCGCCAAAGGCGGGCAGGGGTTGGGGGCGGCAATCTTGTTCCTGATTTCTACGAATCTTTGATTCGTCTAGAAATTACAATCCCGCCCCAGAGCGGTGAGGTGGCCGAGTGGTTGAAGGCGGCAGTCTTGTTCCCTGTTTGTTCAAGAACGAAGTGATTGATAACAAACAGCAATCCCGCACATTGCGGAAGGGTGTCCGAGTGGTTGAAGGAGACGGTCTTGAAAACCGTTATGCCAGAAATGGCATCGTGGGTTCGAATCCCA
>CAYTEE010000005.1:12759-19696 GCA_964436785.1 uncultured Candidatus Saccharibacteria bacterium | reverse complement strand
TTCCGCAATGTGCGGGGAAAACTGCTACCGAGCACATAAATCCTTATGTGCTCGGCCGGAAGTTCGCCTGCCTGCCGGTAGGCAGGAATCTCACCCTCACCGCTCTGGGGCGGGAAAAACTGTAATTTTTGAAAACCCATGGAGGACCCATGCCAGAGACAGCCCAGTACTACATCGAATCGATCGACCACCGGACCGACAAGGCAATCGTCAATTTCAGGGAAGCACGAGGAGGGGCAACCGAAGATCTTTTTTCGTGCATGAAAACCTCCTCCGGGCGCGAAGTGTACGTGACTGCGCTCAAATCTCACGAGGAAGCCACGCTTCTCGAGAAGACTCCCGATCTCAGGTTCATCTTGTACCGGCAACGCGGCAGCCACGGACTTCTTGAGGAAATGACGCTCCCGCGTTCCCACGTATGGCAGGAGATCACAAGCCATCTTAACGAGATCCGCGCCGCAAAGAAGGGCGCCTGATCTCACTCCATCGCACACAAAGAGCACAGCCGCAGGCGATTTTCGTCTGCGGCCTTTTTTGCAAATAAAAGCATAGGTTAGTATAATGAAATAGTTGAAAAAGGTCGACTACAAGAGAGAAAAAGTCATGAATAAGGGAAAAATAATCGCAATTTTAGTAGTAGTTGTAATTCTCGTCGTCGGTTTCGCACTCTATAAGAAGGGAGTAGCGCCAACGGACGGAATCCCGGGAACTCCCGGCGACACGAACGGCACGGGGGCCATAGAGGGGCCTGCGCCAACCGGCAGCATTGACGATGCGGCCGCCGCAATTCTTCTCGATCTCCAAAGTGACGAGCTGAACGCGGATATAAGCGCTTCGTCGGTCGCGGAAAATGATACGGCCTTGAACGAGTTCGGACAATCTCTCGACGCAAGCCAATTCTAACACCATGAAAAGAACCTTAACTGCAATATGCGCAAGTATCGTGATGCTAGCTACGGCCTTGCCGACGAGTTTTGCCCAAACTACGTCAACACCCCGCGGAGAAGTAAAAACAAATCTCTGCTCGGTTTTGAGCGAACGAGTGTCGACGCTCGAGGGGCACCTGAACGAGCGGACGGGAAAGATCGAGGAACGGCGAAACGAGCGGAACTCCATGATCGAGGAAAAAACTTCAACCAGAAAAGAACGGCTCTCCGAAGAACGTTCCAAGCGGGACGCTCAAATCAGCAAGCATATCGCGAAGCTCGATGAGCGCGCCGCAACGGACGCCCAAAGGGCGGCAGTTACGGCTTTCCAAACAGCCATAGCGCGGGCCATAAGCACCCGCAGAACCGCGGC
Organism: uncultured Candidatus Saccharibacteria bacterium; assembly: GCA_964436785.1. Lineage (GTDB taxonomy): Bacteria > Patescibacteriota > Minisyncoccia > UBA6257 > 2-01-FULL-56-20 > CAYTEE01. The sequence continues at coordinate 18,397 of CAYTEE010000005.1, read as the reverse complement.
GGATTCGGCGATCACCGCGTTCCTGGACGGAGTAAAGAAACTTGTCGCCGATCGGAAAACTGCGATCGACGGAGTCATCCTCGCGGCAAAGACGGCAAAGACCGCGGCGCTTGAAAAAGCGAAAACAGACTGTGCGGCGGGAATTGCCCCTGCAACAGTCCGCACCGCGCTTACCGCAGGCCTAAAATCGGCGCGGGACACATTCACGAACTCCATCCGAAAAGCCCAGGAAACGTTCAAAACCGGATTCGCTGCGCTCTTAAAAACCCGCAAAACCGCCATAGATAAGGCACACAGCGACTTTAGGGCGGCAGTCGAGAAAGCAAAAACGGACCTTAAGGCGGTTCTCGGCGAACCGAAAAATGCAACGTCAAGCGGAAATTCAACTTCCACCGATTAACATACGCCCGTAAGACGACAAAAATCGCTCCATAGATACGGGGCGATTTTTGTTTTGGCGAAATATGGTCCCTCACCCTTGAAGAATCAGTTTCCTTAACTTTCTATGTACTGTATTCCATTGGCAATGTATTGTATACTTAAGGAAACGGTCAAAAACTAAAACTAAGAACTGCAATTGCTTTGCAATTCTTCAAAGGTGAGGGATGGAAGACCAGCAGATAATCAAAACAATAAAAAAGGTGATGCCCTCGGTCGTTTCGATAGTCATCTCAAAACATCTTGAGGATCTGGAGAAAGAAATCCCGCCGGATCTCTATCCATTTCTCCCGGGCGGTCCCACCGGCCCAAAACTCAAGATCCCGCCTCAGCTTATCGACAAAAACGGCATGGTGAAAGTCGGAGGGGGGTCCGGATTCGTGGTCGAATCCGATGGGCTCGTCATGACCAACAAACACGTTATCGCCGACCCGAAAGCGGAATATACCGTTATCACCAACGGCGAGAAAAAACTTCCGGCGAAGATACTCTCCCGCGACCCCATCAACGATGTCGCGATCTTGAAGATCGAAGCGCGCGACCTTCCCGCCGTTTCACTCGGAGACGCCTCAAAGCTCGAATTGGGGCAGGGCGTCATCGCGATCGGGAACGCACTTGGGCTTTTCAAAAACACGGTTTCCTTGGGGATCGTCTCCGGCCTCTCGCGCTCCATCGCCGCCCAAGCGGACCCGAACGCCCCTCCCCAAGAAATGCGGGGGCTTATCCAAACCGACGCCGCGATCAATCCGGGAAACTCCGGCGGACCGCTGGTAGACCTCAATGGTCTTGCCGTAGGCATTAACGCCGCCATCGTTTTCGGCGCGCAAAATATCGGATTCGCGATACCCATTAACGCCGGCCGGAGGGATTTGAGCGACTTGAAGCAGTACGGTCGCATCCGGCGCCCGCTCCTTGGCGTGCGGTATCTTACTATCGACGAAAATCTCCAGGCGCGGATGAAGCTCCCCGTGGGATACGGGGCGCTCATTACAAGTGAAAGCCCCCACGATCATGGCGTTCTCCCTAAGGGTCCAGCGGAGAAAGCCGGCATCAAGGAAAAAGATATTATTCTCGAATGCAACCATCTGAAAATAGACCAGGACCATCCCATCCAAGATTTTCTTGAGAACCTCGCCGTGGGAGACAAGATAGACCTCTTGGTGCTCCGCGGGAACAAAAAGTTCACCGTTCAGGTTGCCCTCGTGGAACGAAAGTGAAAAATAGGCGATAGCGAGTAGAAAGTAGGCAGTAGGAAAATGGAACGAGGATACAAAAATCTCGTCGTTTGGCAGAAAGCAAAATCTTTAGCAATAGAGATCTATAAGCTTACTGAAAATTTTCCAGAAGCCGAAAAATACGGCATTACATCACAAATTAGAAGAGCGGCTATTTCTATCCCCTCAAATATCGCCGAGGGTTATCGCAGAAATCACCAAAAAGAGAAAGTCCAATTTTTAACGATAGCATTTGGCTCGGGAGCAGAACTCGAAACCCAACTTGAAATCAGTGAGGAAATATTCCTGATACCCAAGTCCAGGCTCGCAGAAGCCAGAGCACTTCTCGAAGAAATTATGAAAATACTAAATGTTTTAACCTGTACCGTTTAATTTTCTACCTCCTACTTCCTGCTCATTACTGTCTACTCGCTACTTACTACTTGCTATCCCTAATAGGTATAGATATCAACAAGGAGTCCTTTCGCGTCAAGAAGCAGGATGCGATCGTGGCGCAGGTCCATGAAATTTATCTTCGCCCAGATCCGCCATTCGTGCTTCAAAAAATCGGCGTCAAGATGATGCGCGTCGAAACAGCCGGCGTAATTGATCTTGCTTAAATAATCCCGGCATCCGCTATCGTCGCGCGGGATGGGAGGATTTGATAACGGTTCCACGCACGAGCTCAATGAGCGGATGTAGTCTTGGCATGCGCCGGTGAAAGAAGCAACCGGGGTACGGTCCAGCGCGGGACATCCGGCGCGGAACTGGGGTTTGAAGTCGATGTGCCGCTCCAAATATCCAAAACATTTATTCACCTGAACGTTCACGCCGATCGGACTTTCGGTGGAATAGATATTCACGGTGTCTCCCTTTCGCAACATGATATCTTCCGGGGTCGGCGACCCGTAAGGACTATACACGCTAACCCCCCGTCCGCCGAGGCGCCAGCTGTTCCGATTCGCCTGAAATGTCCACTGGCTGATGTTCATTGTTTCTTCTCCCATAAAATCGGTACGAAGAGATATCCTGCTTGGATTTGTTCCTGATCCCGGGGAAACGGAGGAAATACGGACTTTTTTGTAGTTCGGAGAAATCTCTTCCAACGTAAACCCGGCCGGGACATCCCGCGGCGTAAGCGGTTTTGTTTGAGACGAGGTTGCGCGAGGCTGGATAACCGGTCTCTCCTCGTCGCCCCCAAGCGGCACTCCCCCGAAAAATCCGGAGGACGAGCTTGTGGTACTGCTCGCGGAACGTTCCCGGAAAAGCGACGGGAATCCGATCCCGGAGCGCATGTAATAGATCAAGAGCGCCACGGCAACCACAACGAGGATAAGCGGAGCGGCTGCGAAACCGAAACGTGGGTTTTTCATCCCTCACTCTTGGAAGATCGCCCCGCGACAGAGGGGAATGGCATGGTACGGCAAAAGAAAAATACGCATGCACACGGCGCGAGCATAACTCCTTCTCTAATTATCTTCCAAGAGTGAGGGATCATTGCGCAATAACAATATTCATAAGCCGTTTCGGAACATAAATGATCCTTTGCGGAACGGCGCTCCCCAGTATGTTTTTTATTTTTTCGCGCCCAAGCGCAATTTTTTTCGCTTCTTCCTCTGTGATATTAAGGGGAGCGAGAATAGTATCGCGCACTTTGCCGTTCACCTGAATAACAAGCGTAAAGGTTTCTTCCTGAATCAACACCGGGTCGTATTCCGGCCAGGGCTCGCGGTGGATCGAAGTTTTGCGTCCCAGCACGCTTCTCCAAATCTCCTCCGCCATATGCGGCGCGAAGGGCACAAGAAGCTTCAAGAATTTCTCATAATCCTCTTTGGAAATAGGGGCCTTTTCTAAGTCATTTAAAAGAATCATAAGGGCGCTAATGGCGGTATTGTAACGTAAGTTTTCGATATCCTCTGTAACCTTTCTGATCGTCTTCTGAACTATGTGTCCTATCGTTTTATCTTTTATTTTTGATTCGTCATTTTGACTTTTGATTTTTGATTTTTGATTTAATCGCCACACCCGCTCCAAAAATCGGACGGGGCCCAATATCGCCTCGTCCCGGAAATCTCCCCCGTCTTCAAATGGCGCAAGAAACATTAAATGCATCCGAAAAGCGTCCGCGCCGAATTCCTTGATGAATGAGTCCGGATTCACGATGTTCCCTTTGGACTTCGACATCTTCGCGCCTTCGCGGATCAAAAGCCCGTGCGCGCGGAATTTTTTCGCCGGCTCGTCGAAATCAATGAATCCCAGATCATGGAATGCCCGGGCCATAAACCGCACATACAAAAGATGCAGTACGGAATGCTCCATGCCGCCGATGTACATATCGACCGGTAGCCATTTCTTAACTATCTTCCTGTCCCATTGAGTATTTTTCAATTTTGATTTGTCATTTTGACTTTTGCCTGCCCGTCCGAATCCGCCAGCTGGCGGAGAAGGCGGGATTTTTGATTTTTGCATTAGGTATGCTATGTAGTACCACGCGGAATCCAAAAATGTATCGGAAACGTCGGTCTCTCGTACGGCTTCGCTTTTACATTTCGGACATTTTACTTCATAGAATGCCCGCTCTTTTGCCAACGGCGAGATTCCCTCTCCTTTCGGATGGAAATTTTTAATCTTCGGCAGGCGGATGGGCAGATCTTTTTCGGGAACCGCATACCATCCGGGCATATCTTTTCGCTCCCCTTTCTTCCCGCGTGCGCAATGCGGACAGAAGATCATCGGGATCGGCGGCCCCCAATAGCGCTGGCGCGAGATCAGCCAGTCGCGAAGGCGGTAGCGGATCTCTTTTTTCCCTTTGATGAATTTCACGATCTCCCATCGCGCTTTTTCGGAAGCAATACCGTCAAAATGGCCCGAATTGATGAGCTCTCCTTCTCCCTCCCATACATCTCCCTTGATCTCAAGCCGTTCCGGAAATCCCCGCACGCTCAAAGTTTTCGGAAGATGGAGCAAGGTGGGGCGGATCACTTTTTGGATGGGCAATTTATATTTTTTCGCGAACTCGAAATCCCGTTCGTCGTGTGCCGGCACCCCCATGATCGCTCCCGTGCCGTACTCCATAAGCACGTAATCCGCGATCCAAACAGGAATCTCTTTTTTTGTTGCGGGATTTAATGCTTTTATGCCCTTGAGCTCAATTCCGGCTTGCCCTTCCGTAGCTTTATGCGAAGGAGGGTTTTTCTCTTTGCCTTTAGTGTTCCGAATGTAATTCTCTATATATCGCGTAACTTCTTTCCGATTTTTTATTTTGAATTCAAGGGCGGTAATAAGCGGATTCTCCGGAGAAAGCGCCAAAAATGTCGCTCCGAAGATCGTATCCGGCCGCGTCGTAAACACCTCAATGTGCATCTGCTTTTCCTTGACACCGGACACCTGATACTTGATACCAAATTTGACGAGCGCCCCTTCGGATCTTCCTATCCAATTCCGCTGGGCGATCTTTACCTTCTCCGGCCAATCGATCTTTTCCAACCCTTTGAGCAATTTTTCCGCATACTTTGTTATCCTGAAAAACCACTGCTCCAGTTCTCTCTTGATCACGGGTGTCTCGCACCGTTCACAAATATTTAAAATTTCTTCTTCTGATACATGCAATTTTGATTTTTGATTTTTGCCTGCCCGTCCGAAGCCCTTTGACGAAGGCGGGATTTTTGATTTTTTAATAACCTGCTCGTCGGCCAAAACGGTTTTACAGCCCGGGCACCAATTGACTGCCTGCTTTTTGCGGTACGCAAGCCCGTGCTTGAACATCTGGACAAATATCCACTGCGTCCATTTGTAGTATTCGGGGTCATAGGTCTCCAAGCGCTCGTCCCATGCGAAACCATTGCCGATCTCATGCAGTTGCCGGTAAAAGTTCTTCTCGGAAATCTTTGCCTGTTCGGCGGGGTGTTTTTTGATCTTCAGGGCATAATTTTCGGAGTGGATGCCGAAACCGTCCAACCCGATCGGCTCGAACACGTCATACCCTT
>CAYTEE010000005.1:0-12749 GCA_964436785.1 uncultured Candidatus Saccharibacteria bacterium | reverse complement strand
TCCCTCCGCCGAAGGGTACGGAAACATCATCAGGTTGTAAAACGGCTTCTTTGCGCGCGTTAAATCGGGTTCATAGATCCGCTCGGCCAACCATTTCTTTTGCCAATACTTCTCTATTTTTTGATGATTATACTTCACAATATTAAGATTCTATCGCAAAAATCGGATAAAAAAAAGACCGCGGGATAATGCTCCGCGGCCTGCCCACCTCAACTCCCGAAACGCTTCCTCGTACGTTGCGAGTATTGCCCGCACATCCTCTGGCGTAAGCCGCCACAGAGGACGATCGGGCTCTTGCTTTGTTGCTTTCCTCATGGAACACCTCCCCGATTGCATCCTAGGCGTGATCCGGGCAGTACAACTTGTCACCACGCGAGCGCAGAAACTCGTTCAAAATCACCCGACTACACGCTGCGCACCGCCTTCCCTCCCCGGCCAGAAGGACTGAGATGTCGTCCCGAATATCGTCTTGAGGCCCCCATGGATTCTCCGCCCCATTGCGCGGGGGATCATTCGAGGTCGGCTTTCGCGACAAGTACCCCATTTTTATCACCTCCTCAAAATATACTGCCAGTAGAATAATGCCGGAACCGAGTTGCGTCAAGTTAAATTCGAAAAATGTTTTTCGCGTTTTTAAATATTTGATCTTCCATTTCTTCTACTTCGATATTTTTGAGTTCCGCCAGTTTTTTGACCACCTCAATCACATACGCCGGTTCGTTGCGCTTGCCGCGGTAGGGCACCGGCGAGACATACGGCGCATCTGTTTCCGAGAGAATTCTATCCATCGGGATTATTTTTATCGTCTCATCATAATCACGGGTGAATGTGATTACCCCTCCGAATGTAAACGAAAACCCCATATCTAAAATCTTTTTGGCGTCATCCGGCGTACCGCTGAAAAAATGAACAATGCCGGGAGGATTAGGAAGTAGCGAGTAGTGGGTAGAGAGTAGAGAAATTAAATCATCAAAGGCGTTTCCGCCCCTCGACGGGCTCGGGGAGTTCCTGCAGTGGATCATAAGCGGTTTTTTTACTTCGTGCGCGAGCTCAATTTGTTTTATAAACATCTCTGCTTGCCGTTTTTTCGTCTCTTCGCCCAGGCGATAGTAGTCCAAGCCGCATTCGCCTATCGCGACGACTTTCGGGTCTTCGGTAAGTTTTTTGTAAGTGTCATAATTAAACTCTTCCCCTCTGCTCGTAAACTCTTGCGCCTTGTCGCCTGTGCCCAATTCTTTCACGTCATGATATGACTTTTCTGTGTGTATCGGATGGAGCCCCACCGTGGCATACACGCCTTCTTTATACTCATTTGCAACCTCAATCGCACGGCGCGATGTATCCCGCTGGGTACCGACGTTCACGAGCCAGACATTCCGGGCGAGCGCGCGGCCTATTACTTCTTTCCAGTCGTTTTCAAAAGCCGCAAAATGGGCGTGAGTATGGGCGTCGAAGAACATAGTAAGTAGGAATGAATATATAAATATACTTCGTGGTCTTATTCTAATGTTCTCAAGAACATTAGAATAAGAGAATTATGATATGCGGGGAAATAAATTCTCCGGTTTTTTGTTTTCCACAATCGCGTTAATTATTTTCTCACTTGTATGGGGCATAAACGGACGGAGTACTAAAGCAATTTTTGCGAGATCCGTGAGAAGATAAACTAGCTGTTTTTCGGCAGCTTGTTTATTGGTCTTTATGGCTTCAAAAGGCTTCTGTTCGTCAATCAATCTATCAGAATCCTTTATCCAACTCCACAAAGCAAACATGGCACGATCGAGTTCAAATGCATCCAAGCGCTTCCGAACTACTCCGCCCAATGAGATATCAAAAATATTTTTTTGATTAGGCACATCAATTGATTTATCAAGGTACTGACTTGCCATCTGCAAAATACGTGATACTAGATTTCCTAATCCGTTCGCCAAATCGGCATTGTACCGTTCTATAAACTTCTCTTCCGAAAAATCACCGTCCTCGGTTGAGGGAATTTCGCGGAGTAAATAATAACGGAAGGCATCGATCGCGCTCTCGCGCGGAACGCCTTTTTCGACAAGTTTTTCTATAAACTCAACGGGGTCAACGACGTTCCCGATGGTTTTAGACATTTTTTTGCCATCCACCGTAATGAATCCATGCACAAAAAGCTGTTTCGGGAGCGGTAGTTTTGCCGCCATTAGCATCGCAGGCCATATCGCGGCGTGAAAGCGCAGGATATCTTTTCCGAGCACCTGCACACCCGCCGGCCACCATTTCTTGTAGTCCTCATTTCTGCCGTAGCCGAGCGCGGAAATGTAGCTCGTAAGCGCATCGCACCACACATACATCACCTGCTCCGGGTCGTCCGGCACCGGTATCCCCCATTCCAAATTTTTTATAGAACGCGAAAAGCTTACGTCGTTTACCTCGCCCTCCAAAAACGACAAAATTTCGTTGCGGCGCCCTTCGGGAATAATTTGGAGCTCGCCGCTTTTTATCTTCTCCGCAATTTCTTTCGCGTATTTTGAAAGCTTAAAAAACCAGTTTTTCTCTTCTACCATCTCCGGCTCCTTGCCATGGTCGGGGCATTTGCCGTCCACAAGTTCTTTTTCGGTAATAAATGCCTCGTGCCCCACACAATAGAGGCCTTTATAGTTTTTTTCATAAAGCGCGCCCGCCTCGCGAAGCGCTTTCCACATTTTCTCCGCTCCCGGCCAATGGCGCTCCTTATCGCTCGTGCGGATAAAATCGTCATACGATAAATTAAGCGCATCTTTCAAGAACTGGAATTTCTCCGAAATATCATTCACAAATTCCTGGGGGTCTTTTCCGGCTTTTTGCGCCGCACGGACGATCTTTGCTCCATGCTCATCCGTACCGGTTAAAAAAAAGACCTCGTCGCCTTTCAAGCGATGATACCGCGCCAAAACGTCCGCCTGGATCTTTTCGAGCGCATGCCCCAAGTGCGGCTTGTCGTTCACATAATCGATCGCCGTCGTGATATAAAACTTTCCCATCCCTCACCATTGAAGGAGTCGCATCCTATCACTCCTTTTGTTTGATTTTCGACTAGCCATTATTTTATGCATAGCAAATATATATTCTCACAAACGTCTTCTGCTCCTTCAAAGGTGAGGGACCCATCTTTATCTACACTATCACCTCCGCCCTCGGCTTCTTCCTGCTCGACCACTCATCCACGACCTCCTGGAACACGGCTGCCACCGGAACGGCGATAAGAATTCCCAAGACCCCAAGGATCTCCGCTCCGATCAGGAGCGCGATGATAACGATCACCGGATGCAACCCCACGGTACGCCGCATCAAGATAGGGACCAAAAGGTGATTTTCGAGCTGTTGAATGCCCAAGAACACGATAAGCGTGGTAAGCGCCAACCCCGGCGAACTCGTAAGCGCCACAAGCACCGCCGCGGCTCCCGCGAGAATGGGGCCCACGTATGGGACGATCTCGAAAAGCGCCGCAAGAAGCCCCAAAAGGAACGCGTGCCTTACTCCCAATATAGAAAGCGCGATCCACACCAAGAACCCCATAATAACACTCAAGAGGATCTGCGTCCGGAACCACAGCCCGATCTGTTTCCGCGAACGCTCATATACGCGGATCGCGACGTCTTCCGTACTCGACGGGAATACTGCCCGAATGAACCGCTGAACCCCGTCCCTGCTCAAGCACAAATAAAACGAGCTTACGAAAACCGCCGCCGCAAGAGAAAGCCCGCCAAGTACCTGGGATAGTGCCCCGAACGGCGAAGCGCTCAATGGGGAGAAAAGGCTGATCGATATCTTGTTTATGGAGTCGGTAAAGGCCTTGAGCGTTTCCGGGCTCAAAAAAGGCCCAAGCCCGCTCCCGCCGACCGATTTGCCCAGACTCAAGACCGCGTTGTTTATGTCCGCGATAAGGAGCGGCACAATAAGGTAAATGAGCAGGATAAACGCCGAGAGCCCCAGGACAAAGACAGAAATTGCCCCGAGTACCCGCGGAAATCCGCGCCGCTCGAGAAATGCGATCGGCCGCTCGAGCCCCGAAGAAATGACCATCGCGAGAAACAGGCCTATCAGCACATTCCGCCCCGAGAACACAAGCATCGCCATGGCAAAGAAAAACGCAATGCGCCAAAGCGTCATCCACGATATTTCCAAGTTCATTTTCTGGTTCCTTTCCGGCATGTACTTCTATCGTATAAGAAATTGTTCCAAATTGCACCCCGCCCAGCTTCCGACTTAGCTTCCGAGGGTGAGCAGTTTTTTGAATGAATCCGGTTTTTTATACGGCCCAATAACGGCGAGGTTGAGCTTCGCATCCGTAAATATCTGGGCTGCGACCCGGCGGATCTCCTCCGCGCTCACGTTTTGGATCTCTTTAATATACCGCTCCGGAGCGACAAACTTCTTGGTGACGATCTCCTGCCCCCCATAGAATCCCGCCAGTTCGTCGGAAGTCTCGAGGCTTAGTATGAGATTGCCCGTAATGTGGTCCTTGGATCTCCGAAGTTCCGCTGGCGGGACAAGTTCCTTTTTCATCCGCTTCATCTCTTCGAGGATAATGAAAATTACCTTCTCTATTTTCTGGTGATTAACGCCGGCAGAAACGCAAAAATATCCGTGGTCGAGAGACAGATCAACTTCCGCCCGGACGTAATACGCCGCGCCAAGCTTCTCCCGCACGCGCTCAAAAAGCCGCGAACTCATCCCGCCGCCCAAGACGTCGGCAAGCACTTGGATCGCATACTTTCGCTTATCGAAAATATCAAATGCCCGCGTCCCCAGCACCAAGTGGCTCTGATCCGATTCCTTGAATTTCACGAATACTCCCGGCCTCCGCTGGGATTCGCTCGTTGGAGGTTTCTTCCCTTTTTTCCCGCGCGGGAGCGGCCCGAACAGTTTCCGTATCGCCCGGACTACCGCGCGTTCGTTAAAATTCCCGGCAACCGCGACAACCGTTGCCGGAGCGATGTAATGCGCCCTGCGATATTTTACAAAATCGTTGCGGGAAAGTTTTCGTATCACTTCCTTCCTCCCGCCGATATCCCACCCCGCCGGCTGGTCTCCATAAAGAAGCGTCATAAAAAAATCGTGCACCCGCCGCGTCGGCGTATCTTCGTAGAGATTGATCTCCTCGATGATCACGCCCCGTTCCGGCTCGATCTCCTCCGCCTTAAAAAGCGGGTTGAGGTACATATCCGAGACGATCTCCAGTATGTTCATCACTTTCCTGCTCTGCACTTTTGCCCAATATCCCGTATATTGCTGGCCCGTGAACGCGTTCGACTGGGCACCGAGGCCGGCAAGCTCTTCCGCTATCATGCTTGCCTTCGGCCGGTTTTTTGTGCCTTTGAACATCATGTGCTCCAGGAAATGCGAGAGGCCGTTCGTGCGCTTTGTTTCGTACTCCGAACCCGCTTCCACCAATATCAAAACCGTCGCCGCAAGGCTTGACGGCTGATGCGCGAGAATTAGGCGCAATCCGTTGCTTAAGGTTATTTTTTTTATCGTGTTCATAAAAGTTTTGGTGCCCCGAAGGGCCTGGAGACAAACCGCCCTCACCGACAAACCTAACCCGTTATCGTATCGATATCCTGCTGGAAACGATTGGCGCGGCTCACTACCGCCTCGCCGTACGTCCACAGAAATCGCTGCCATCTGCCGCCCGCATAGTAACGGGCCGCGGCTTTCCTCTCTCCCGAGATAGAGGCATTCGCCGCTCCCGCATCTTCAAGATAAAGAGCCGTCGCCATGAACGCGTCCGCGTTATTCCACGGCGACGGAGGATTATGGCCAGTGGCTTTTGCAACCGCATCCCGATACAACTTCCACGTTGAAGGAATAAATTGCGCGGGCCCCATTGCGCCGCCATAGGCGCCATCGGCATTCGAACAAGAAACGGTTATCGTATCGGGGTTTATCCCAAGCTCTTTTGTTATTTCAAGAAAGAGAGGGATGTCCCTCGTCGGGTGCATTGCTGTTTGGTACGTGCACCTTCCCACGTTTTGGCCAAGCGCAGATTCTCTGTCGAGCACCGCAAGGATCAGCGCCGCGCGCACGCCCGTGGCGCTTGAAGCGAGCTTCGCATATTCGTACGCCTGCTCGAATGTAAGCTCTCCACCGCCCAGAAGTTCGAAGAGCCGGCTGCGGATCTCCGCCGCGGTTTTTTTTGTTTCCGTAAGAAGCGCCTGATATTTCGTCTCCTGCCCCTTGGTAACCGTGAGAAGCGAATTTTTTTCTTGTTTTATCTTTTCGGTTTCCTGCTTCTGCACCGCTTGATAGGTTTTCATGGTTGCCGCGTCCGCCCGCGCCAAGGCAAGCTGGGTTTTCTGCTCGGTCAGCTGGTCATGAAGATCTATCACTTCGCCTAGGGCAATGCGCAGATTTCCCTGGAGCAACGTTATATTGTTCAAATCGTCAAAAAAGTCCGAAAGCCGGGGCTTCAAGAGGAATATCTCTACGATACTTGCCTGGTCGCTTTCGTGGACCTTGCGGATCAAGCTCGCGAGCGCCTGCCGGCTGTTTTTGATATTTACTTCGGTGGTTCCTATCTCTTTCGTTGTCTGGCCGATCTTGGTATCGATCTGATTCAGACTCAGATTAATAGCCCGGATCTGAAGATTCAGCTTCTCTATCTTATTGTTTAACACGCTTATATCGCCCTTCAGGGTTTTCCCGGCTTTCTGTTGAACCGCGATCTGGCTTTCGTAAAGATCAATCTGCTTTTCAAGATCCTCGAGCTGGGTTTCAAGCGCTTTCCGGTCTTCGCTGCTTGCTACCGTTGCCCCGGCGCGGGTGAACACTTCCGGCGCGGAAGCCGAACCCGCCACAAGGGAAACAACGGCAAGAACAATGCACATTCCCCGCAAAATTCCAGAGACCGGGATCGTTATTTTCCTCGGACTCAAATTTATCCGCGGAGAAGATCTCTCCGCGCGAACGGCACTTTCCTTCGCGCCGCGAACATCTCTTATCCACGCACCAGTCCCGCACGGCGGGACGGTGAGGGACTTCGCTCCGCGAAACGCCGGCCAACGAGAAGCCGCGACGATAAGGCCGTAGAGCTTCGCAATATACGATTTTGAAAATGCCATGCCTAAATGGAGAAGCCGTTATGGCTTCGGGTTATTTTTCTTCCTGCTCCTTTGCTTTTTCCGCCGCCCGCTCCGCTTTCTTCTCCTCCCCTTCAACTTTGATCTCGGCAACATTCACCGGTTCCTGCACTTTTTCCTCCTCTTCTTTCTTCGGAGGCATCACGGTTGCAATGACGGCGTCCGGCTCGATCAATATTTTCACGCCGGAAATTTTCGGGATATCCTTCACGTACAGACTTTTGTTGAGCTCATCAAGCGCGCCAAGATCAACGGTTAAGTTATGGGGCAGGTCTTTCGGGAATGCTTCCACTTCGATCTCGGACATCGTCTTGTTTAAAAATCCTCCGTGCTCTTTGACCGCAGGGGCCTCTCCCAAGAACTCTATCTGAATGTGCGCCTTTATCTTTTCATCCATGCGAACCTGATAAAAATCAACGTGCGTCACTGCGCCCGACAAAAAATCGCGCTGGACGTCGTGCACCAGCGCCGGATGCTTTTCTTTGCCGATCGTAAGGTTCACGATAGTGCTCTCTCCGGCCTCCTTGAACGTGGCATTAAAATCGCGGGCGTTGACCGCGAGGTGCTTATTGGGAACGCCGTGCCCGTAAAGCTCTGCAGGAATAAGGCCGCTCTGCCGAAGGGCCTTATTCGCTTTTCCGAATTTTTCACGCACAATAATTGCCAAATCCATAGTAGGGAAATCCTAACAAAAAACCCCGGGTTTTACAACCTTTACCCATTTCAACGTCCGCCCGCGAATAAAGTTTCTTTTAAGCGGCTTCTCCGTTTGACCCCGTTAGAAATAGCCCGCCCCAAGGCCCTTCGGGCGCGCTTGCGCGCGGGCGAGATTTCTAACGGGGTTTGACAGAGACCCTTCCTCTGCTACCATAAATGCATGGAATTCCTCGCGAGGAAAAACGGCCCTTCTCAAAAAGTAGTGACGAGCTATGATGCCCTCGCGAAGGCAGTCCACGGATTGCGCGCCGTGAATTGCCGCGTAGTTTTGACCGTAGGCTCCTGGGACCTGCTCCATATCGGGCACGTGCGGTATCTCTTGAAGGCAAAGAGCAAGGGAGACGTGCTCGTGGTGGGCGTTGATACCGACCGCGCGATAAAATTCTATAAAGGAGACCTCCGCCCGATCGTTCCTCAGGAGGAACGATGCGAGATGCTGAGCTACCAGTCATGCGTGGACTTCGTCACGCTCCTTGACGACGTAGATACAAAGGGCCAATGGCAATATGAATTGTTAAAACGCTTACACCCCGATGTTTTCGTCGCCGTTGAAGACAGCTACCCGAAGGAACAGCTGAACGAGATCTCAAAACTTTGCGACGAGCTCGTGGTTCTCCCTCGGCAGGCGGAAAACACCTCCACTTCGCGCATGATCCAGTATGCCGTAAAAAAACATCTGGATAAGATGTACGATCTTCTTGAACGGCGGGCATGACGGCGCTTGCGCTCTATATACCCGCGCTCCATGCCGGGTATCTGAAACTTTTTGAAAAGCACGCTAAGGATGTTGACGCGCTTTTTATTTTTAACGAAGACCTTATCCGGGAGTTCGCGCCGAAAGAGTTCCGCGCACTTCCCGCAGAAGAAACAAAAAAACTCGTTTCGGGGCTCGGGATATTCCGAACCATCCGGGTACTCACAAAAAACGGCATCGCGGAACTCGCGGGATTCCAAAAGATCATTTTAGCCGACGACGAGCTCTCCAAAAAATTCGCGGAGCGGTTTCTGGCCGGAGCGGATATTGTTTTCGAACCGGTCTTTCTCCGTTGGGACGAGAAAAATGTTCTCTCCCAAACGCCGCCCGAAGACGTTCGCGTTTCCACGGACCCTTTCGACCGTGAAATAATGGAAAAAGCGAAAAAAGAAGGAGAAAAAAGCTCCGATTGGTGGCGGCGGGTGGGAGCAATTCTCGTGAAAGACGGCGTGATCCTCCTTCGGGTTCATAACCGGCATCATCCCTCCGAGCATACTCCATATATCGACGGCGACCCGCGGGATTTTGTGGAAGCCGGCACTAAACACGGCCTTACGACCGCCCTTCATGCCGAGCAGACCGTAATAGCCGAAGCCGCGCGGAAAGGCATTGCGCTCGAGGGAACCAGCATCTATACCGCCGTTTTCCCCTGCGCGGTTTGCGCGAAACTGATCGCCTTCTCGGGCATCAAGAAATGCTATTTTCATTCCGGCTCGGCATCCCTTGACGGAGAGCGCGTGATGAAATCGCAAGGGGTGGAGATTATTCTGGTAAAATAGAAATAAGTAATCTTTTGAAATTTATGGAACAAGAAAAACCAGCTTATATCTGTGGACCATTAACCGAACTGCCCCTCGGAGAACAACGAGGGGTAAAAACATTCTACGAAACTATCGCCGACGTTTTTGAAGAAATCACGGGCGTTCGGGCGTTCGTTCCGCACGAACATTATGACCCAGTGAAAAACACAAATTTCACTCCGGCGCAGGTTGATGCGGCAGAACGCGCTCAAGTATGTGAAATGACCAGTATCCTCGTCGTAGTCGCAATCGCCCCGTCGTGGGGCGGCGGCATTGAGGTCGAGATGGCTAACCGCAGCGGTGTCCCCGTGTTCATTCTCTGCGAGCATGAGAAGCTCCTGAATCGGAAAGTTTCTCGTTTATTAAGAGGGAATCCAGCCGTAGTGGATATCATAAGCTACGCCGCAAGAGAAGATGCAATCGATCAGCTTCGTTTAAAGCTGAAAGAGCTTCTCCGAAAAGGGGCAACAAACCAATAAGCTGGAATTCCTGTTATTATCCTATCGAGAACACCACCGTTTTCGCTTTTTTTGTTTTTGCGTTTATGTTCGGCATGATAAGATGCGCGTGGATATGGTAGACGGTTGCACCCGTATATGCCGTCTCGCCGAACCGCAACGCCAACCCGCCGCCGCGGATCCTGAATTTCTTTATCGCCCATTCCGCGAGCGCGGTGATGTTTTTCCAGTCCCTAAGTGAAAGCTCCGAAAATTTTTCCTTGTGCGTTTTCCCTAGGATCAAAAAGTGAAAGCGCGTGTTTTTGTAAGGCCAGCTCGAGCGCGTGATAAACCACTCTCCCGCGCGCCGCAAGGTCGGGTGCTTATGATACTTGAAATTCTCGGGGCAGAAAGGGCAGTGGCCGGCAGAGGCGATCTTGCGTATTACGCCGCCATATTCCCGGCTCTTCGCAAATCTTGGGTCAACTACTTTCATCGTGATTAGGTGTTAGGTATTAGATGTTAGCCACTAGTCGTTAGATTATGAATTCTCTAATGGCTAAGTCCTAATGGCTAGATCCTGTTTCTGTACCCGTTCGTAATCTAGAAAATCGTAGGCGTATTCGTTTTTCTCGTCCTTCGGGAATTTTTCCGTTTTCGTAACGTGCCACTCCGCCTCGTCAAATTCGGGAAAAAAGACGTCTGCCTCGGGGGAAACGTGCACAAGCGTAAGGTACATCCGGTCGGCATACGGCAATGCTTCGGTATAAACGCGCCCTCCGCCTATTACAAACGTTTCGCCTTTACCCTCCCAAGTTTCACTCTGTGGTGAAATTTGGGAGGGCGAGCCCGCCTCCCGAACCGCATTCTGGAGAGAACTCGCCACCACGCATCCCGGCGCCTCATAGTTTGGCTTGTCAGAAATCACAATATTTTTTCGCTCAGGAAGGGGCTTCCCTATTGATTCGTAAGTTATCCGTCCCATAATTACGGGGTGCCCAGTCGTAAGTTCGCGAAAATGTTTCATATCCGCAGGAAGACGCCATGGGAGCTTCCCCTGAAATCCTATCGCGCGGTTTTCTCCCACGGCCGCGATTAACGAGATCATCCCTCACCCTTGGAGGAGTGCCTGCGCAAAAGCAAGAGGCGCCTCCGTATTCGACCTTAGACCTTTGTTGAAAAATATCATCCGCTTTGGTTGTTTATTTCATACTCCTCCAAGGGTGAGGGGTCATAGTGCTACGGGGATTTTTATCGGCGGATGCGGGTCGTAGTTCTCGAGGGTAAAATCCTCAAACTTGAAATCAAAAATATCTTTCACGTCGGGGTTGATCTTCACGGTTGGCAACGGTCTCGGTTCCCGGGTCAACAGTTCTTTCATCGCATCGACTTGGTCCAGATAAATGTGCGCGTCGGAAAGCGTATGCACAAATTCTTTCGGCTTTAAACCGGTCACTTGCGCCACCATCATAAGGAGAAGCGAATACTCGGCAATATTGAACGGCACCCCGATGGGCACATCCGCGCTCCGCTGGAAAAGGTGGAGCGAGAGCTCCCCTTCCGCGTGAAAAAATTTGAAAAAACAGTGGCACGGAGCAACAAATACTTTGTCCGCGTCAACGGGATTCCACGAACTCACAACCAATCGGCGGGAGTCGGGATTCGTCTTGAGGTCTTGGATAAGGCGCGCGATCTGGTCCACGGGCTTCTCGCCGGCACCGTTAAATGCCCGCCACTGTTTCCCATAGATCGGCCCAAGCTCGCCCGGCGAGAGCCCCAACGAGGCGCAAATCTCCGGCGTCGCCCAAATATCCCAAAAGTGCACGCCGTTCTTATTCAAGTCGGCGATATTCGTGCTCCCCGAAAGAAACCACAAAAGTTCATAGACGAGCGATTTCCATGAGCCCTTCAAACTCCGCGTTGTCACAAGCGGGAATCCTTCGTTCACGTCAAAGCGCATCTGGTAGCCGCAGACGGCGATGTTCCCCACCTTTTGCGGGTCGGTTTTCTTTTTGCCGTTTTTAAGCACGTGCTCCACCAAGTCCGAATACTGGCGCATGGGATAATCGTAGCAGACTTAAAAAGTACCGCAACATTGACTCGGCGCCGGTCTTAAATAAATGAGCACATGTCTTTTAGCGGTAGCTCTCAGAGCGCGGCGGCGCGAGAGCGCAGGGCGGCTTTTTAGTAAAAAAGAACGCCCGGTATCGCGAAAAGATATGTGCGAACCATTATTCTCCGCTAAAAAGCTTGAGCCGAGCGCGGATAATGCCCTTCATCCCCGAGAGCGCTTCCGCGTAAAGCTTATACGGGGCTACTTCATCCGGACGGGCCGCGAGCCCCGCCTCGATTCCCCGCCTCCATGCGAGGCGGATCTCCGTATTGATGTGGATGATCGAAATGCCTGCTTTTATCGCGGCAACAAAATCCTCATCAACAATTCCCGAACCGCCATGGAGAACCAGGGGGATCTTCACGGCTTCTTTTATCGCCGCGATGCGCGCGATATCGAGCCGCGGGTTTATCGTCTCGAATCCGCCGCCGCTTGCGCTTTGGCGGACAAGCATTCCGTGCAAATTCCCGACCGCCGGCGCAAGGAGATCTATTCCCGTTTCCTTTACGAACGCCGCGGCTTCGTCGGGAGAAGTCAGGTCTTCGGGCTTTATCACCGCCCCTTCGGGAATGTCTTTCAATATTTCCGACGAAGAGCCGATGTATCCCAATTCTCCCTCAACAAGAACGTTCGGGTTTATTTGTTTTGCGAGCGCTACCACCTCTTTCGTAAACCGCGCATTTTCCTCAATGGGAAGTTTTGAGCCGTCAAAAAGCACCGCGTCGAATCCCGCCTCCACCGCTTCTTTTATTTTCTCAAGCGAGTGCGTGTGGTCTGCATTCAAAAAGATCGGGTAGCCATATCCATCGCGCAGGCTCCGCACAAGCGCCA
>CAYTEE010000004.1:3007-21598 GCA_964436785.1 uncultured Candidatus Saccharibacteria bacterium | reverse complement strand
GAGGGATGGTTAAACTCTCTCGTTCAAAAATTGAGCTTTTCTTGGAGTGCCAGCGATGTTTTTGGCTGGACGTCAAAAAGGGAATTAAGCGTCCGCCGCCAATGCCCTACACCATCAATAATGCCATTGACTGGCTCCTGAAGCAGGAATTCGACCGATATCGGGAAAAGGGTATTCGTCATCCGATCATGATAAAGAACGACATAGACGCTGTGCCGTTCCAGTCCCCGGACATGAATAAATGGCGCCACAATTTTACCGGCGTCCAGTTCCACCACGAGCCAACAGATTTTCTGGTCTACGGCGCGGTGGACGATGTGTGGGTTAATCCGAATAACGAGCTTATCGTGGTGGACTACAAAGCAACGGGCGCGAAACAGCACCAGATCTATGATTCCTATAAGCGCCAAATGGAAGTTTACCAGTGGCTCTTGCGACAGAATAAACACAAGGTTTCTCCGACCGGCTATTTTGTATTCGCGAAGGTGAATAAAGAGAATGGATTTTCCCTGCCCGCCGACTTGTCCGCCAAAGATTTATCGGCGGCGGGAGCTTCACGCGAAAGCGGGGGGAATGGGAAAGCGCTCTCTTTCGACCTTTTTGTCGAGCCGCAGGTAGGGGATGATTCTTGGATCGAAAAAGAGATTCATAATGCGCGAGGCGTGTACAATTCCGAAAAGCTTCCCGATGCCGGAGCGGAATGCGTGTATTGCGCATACCGCGCGAACGCGGGTGATTTTTCTTGACGTTTTTGTGGATTGAGCTGTAGTATGAGGGCAGTAACTTATTAACCCGCCCCGCAGAAGGGGGCATAGTTGAAAGGAGCACAGTATGGGAGGCGGAACGGGAAGTGATGTTGGGATTCATCCGCTCGCGACGCGCAGAATTGTGCGCATCGAGAATTGGTTGGAATGGAAGAGGCATTGGCTGGTGGCAGGGTCGGCGGATGAGCTCGTCGGGCTTCTGCATGTCGGCTTCTCGAAACATCCCAGAACATTTGAGGAGAACGTCGAGCGGATATGTTTCTACCTCGACGTGGCTGACGGGTGGAGTGGATGGCAGGGCATGCGGCAGGCCATGGCTCTCTCTGGTGCGGAAAACCCCCCAAGCGACGAAGTCGATCGCGTGGAGGTTTCCGAGAAGGCGTTTCGGGTTTTGGCTAAGGAGGTGTTTGGAGATGGTCCAGGCTTTCCTCGTCACCTCTTGGTCAGCAACATACAGCTCTTCTCGAAAATCCTCTGGTTTTTCGGGAGAAGCTACAACCTACCATCGTCTCACGCCAAAGAACACTTTGAGCGTTCGGTCAACGAGTTCCTTGTCCGCTTCATCAAGGAAATATGGGGGACGGGCGATGAACACCCCTATTTTAGCATGGGGCACATCACTCAAGATGCGGCTCTTCGGAAGAGATGCTTCAGCGCCCGGCCGGACCTCGTCAGAATCATTGCGTATCTCGGGAAGCTTCGGCTTCTGTACTCCGAGAGTATCCTCGTTGATGAGGCGAGCCTGGAAGCCCTCGCAGAAATCGTGCGGATGTTCCTGAAGAAGAAACAGAAGCATACTCTCGTGGAAGCCGTCGCGCTGGGGTCGCAGGCGGCAGAGGTCTTTCTCCTTCTTAAGGCGAGAAACAAGGGATCAGAGCTTGGGGTGTCGCTGATTTGACTTCCCGCCACAGCTCGCGAAAGCCGTCAGTGGGTCGCAAGATACCACGGGCTTTTTTCTTTGCGCTATAATTTACGTGTGGCAGATTTGAAGAAACCGAAAGTATTGCAATGGACCGCTCACAGCCGCGCGAAGATGCGCTTTTATGGGCTCTCCGAAGCGCGCGTGAAGCGCATTATCCATTCGCCCAAGCGCATTGAGGAAGGTATCGCCCCGGAAACCATCGCGATGATGCAATCTGCGGGAAGTGCAAAGCATCCATATGAGCTTTGGGCAATGATCCAGGACGCAAAGGGGAAGCGCACCGTAATTTCCGCGTGGCGGTATCCGGGTAAAACAAAAGCGGGAGACCCCTTGCCGCAGGAGATTTTGAATGAGATTCGGAGCGCTATCTGAGTATGAAAAAGTTTGGTATTATACTCATTGGAGCCGTGATTCTTCTTCTTGGGTTTATCCTGTTCGGTCCCTCAAGAACGATTCCGAACGGCAAACCCGCAACAAATCTTTCCAAAACCATGACTATCACAAGTTCCGCATTTGAGCATAACGGCAAGATACCAAAAAAATATACCTGTGACGGGAGTCCGCCAGCTGGCGGAATCAATCCGCCGCTCACGATTAGCGGTGTGCCGGAGGGCGCAAAAAGTTTGGTACTCATTGTTGATGATCCGGACGCGCCGAATGGGACGTTTGTGCACTGGGTTCTTTATGGCATTGGTCCGAATACAAAAGAAATTCCCGAGGGAATTGGCGGCAAGATCGGATTTACTGGACAAACAAGCCGTGGAAAGATGGAGTACGGGGGCCCGTGTCCGCCGTCCGGCGCCCATCGGTATTTTTTCAAGCTTTATGCGCTCGACTTTGAACATTTTCCTCTCTATGAGACTTCTCCTAAAAAAGAAGAAATTGAGATTGATATGCAGGGGCATATTCTCGACCAAACGGAGCTCATCGGCATCTATGAGCGGTAGAAGGGGTTAATCTTTTTGAGGCAATAGGCAATAGGCATTTGGCTTGGGCTATCTCACATAATAAGCGAGGCTGTTTTTCTTTTGGAAAGCTCTCGGACTCGGCTGGAGCTTGGTCTCGCAAGAGTCCGGCCGAGGAGAGGCAGCGATCTTTTGCCGCAGGAGTAAAAGAATCGTGGTTTCCAAAAGAAAAATTGCCGAGCGGAGTTTTCCGGGTAGTAGTCCGTCGGCTGACGGATCACTACCCGGTTTTTCTCTTGCAAGGAATTATTTTTTGTCGTACATTAGTTGAGGTATTTTCTTTGCTCAAAAGGGGGACATGGGGTGCCGAAACTTTTGAGTGCTACGGATTATGAAAACAGCCCAACAGGGGTCAACGTTCTTGATGCCCGCGCCGAGGAGCTCATCAGGCTCAAGAAGCGGAAACCGAGACGGTCCTTCCCGCTTGCCGTCCGGACTCCGAATGCGGTGACGCAAGTTTCCGTTCAGAAGGTGATCAGGGTGGACAGGGAACGCGAGGAGGTTGTTCTCAGGGTCGTTGTCCCACTGAAATGGATTCGCCTTCAGCTTCCATAAAGAGGGGCGTGAAATCCGCCATGGTCAGTCCGGTTTCGGGCTGGCCGTTTTTTTTACCTTCATCAATGGGGGTTCCCCGAATTTTGGGTACCTGTGCTTGCCCTATGTACTCCTCTTGATTGTTTTCCCCGGCATGCTATGATTTTTGTAATTCCAATGAAACGGTTTTTGAGCTACTTTTTTATTGATTTCTCCGCAACCGCTTTTGCCTGGTTCTTTTTCTTTTTTACTCCCGCATACGCAAGGGCCAGAGAAAGGCGTTCCAAATTTTTGTAAGAGACAGCAACAGCAAAAATTCAAAAACCCCTCCGGCCCACGGAGGGGTTTTTGGTGGCCTGAGCATTGTCCGCTGTTCTTTGCAGATAACGCTCAGACCGTCTCAGAGAATAAAGGGACAGGTCTGCGCACCTCGACAATCGAATATCGTGAGCACGCTTGGAGTTTGTTTGGGGCGTATTTTTGGAGGAGGACGGTATGGGAATGGAGCGGAACAAAGAAAGAACGAAGGGGCGGAACGAAAACCCTTCGGGAACGGCGAACCTTCCCTCGGACGGGAAGAAGCCGCATGCGGAGGAACCCGCCGGGCATGAGGCCGATCGTCCGGCGAGCGATGGCGTGCCCGCGAAGAGCAAGCCCGAGGCCTCGCCAAGCGATTTTGCGAGGAGGTACAACCCGGCTGGATACTGAACGCCTGAAACTTCGAAGTGCTGGCAGAAAACAAATAAGGGGTCGCAACCGCGGCCCCATTTTTTACCCTCCTAAATTTTTCCAAGAAAAACTTGGGAGGGTGCCTAATGTTGCTGTTGTAATCCTGCGAGATTATTAAGGGCAATCACATTACTATGACATGTCATAGTAATAGGGAAACAAAGATCAGTAACTAGAATGCCGTTAGTGCGAGCCCTATTGCCTCGCCTGCTTCTTTTTCTAAGAATGAAATACCGCTCTTATCGAGCGGTCGTTCCCGGGTTTATGACAATAACGAACGTTTCATTCCCTATATTCCCGCGCTGGTCTTTTGCGGTGAGCGTGAATTTATATGTTCCCGCTTGCGTTGGTGTTCCCTGAAGGACTATGGAATCTTCCTTCGGTTGCGGGCAGGGAGTGGTGAAGCAATAGATCGCCGGGGGTTCTGCGAGGGAAAGTCCCGGAGGAATGCTTCCGGCGGTTACGCCGAAGCCGTAGCTCGATATGCCCCCGGTGGCCTTGAAGGTCGCATAGAATGGCTGTGCGAGCGTTCCCGCAAGATTTCCCGAGCCCGTAATGGTGATCATTTGCCGCGGGGGATTTGTGCTCTGGATAAGTTTTATCTCCGTCACTTGCGAGATGAAATTTTTGATCTCGTCCAAGATCCCGCGTACCGTCACTTCTGCGCCGACATTTACCTCTGAAACGGTGATGGACCTGCCGTCGGATGTTTGCATCACGAATGAGCCGTCGGCGTTCACCTGAGTGACGGTTCCTTTTATTGTTTCGGGCGCAGACGGCTTTGCCGGTTTTGATGTGTCGCGTACGATGTCGGCTTCAATAACCTGGTCCGTGCCAATCACTCCATAGATATTCAGCTGGTCTCCTAGGGAGAGATCGGAAACACCTATGCGGCTGCGGTTGCGGTCCAAAATGATCGTTTGCGCGTCAAGCTGAACCACGTATTTGCGCGAGAGATCATAATAGGGAGCAACTTGGCTGGGGACCTGGACGCCGCGCAGGGTCGGACTTTGCTGTTCTGCGCCGAGCGGGCACGGGGCGTTGAAGCGCTTTTCTCCCATATCGTTAAAGCCATAGCAGGGAAAATTCTGCCGTTGAACTACGATAAGCGTATTTCCCGAAACCGAAACAAGATTCGTGTTGTCAAGCTGAATGAATTGTTTTTCCTCCGGCTTGGAGAGGTTACGGACGATAAGCGCCCGTATGGAACCGTCGTTCGCATAGTATCCGAAGACGTTGATCTGGTCACCAGAAGAGAAGTCGGCGAGTGTCGCCCCCATGCGGTTCCGGAGAAGGAGGCGTGTGTCGGAAGAAACTTCAATGCGATACAGATAAGGAGACGGGATCGGATAAGTTTCCGGAGGCAGTTGTTGTGGAATTGGATTTACAGAAGTCGGCGCTCCATAGCTTATATTGGGCGCGCCTGCGCTCGCGGAAGGAGCGGGGCACTTCGTTTCCTTTCCGCGCGAAGCGTCTTCCTTAAAACTTACGCATTTTGTTTGAGGGAGGTTTTGAATTATTGCTCCCGAAGCCGGAACGGTTCCTTCCATAGGGCGCATAATGCCGCCGCCTCCATTTTGCGCGTACACATAATTTGGATACGCCCAAATCGTATTCCCCGAGACGTTTTGGACAACAAGGTTATTGAACTGGATAATATCTCCGGAGACAACGGAAATGCTCCCCGGGGTCGGCAGGGGAATAGGGGTGCCTGTTTGTGCCTGGACGCTTACTATCGACGAGATAACCGCCAAACCGACTAATACCGACATTTTTTTGTTCATGTGTTTATTATACCCTTTTTGACCCTTGCCTATAAGTGACGAATAGGGGATGGATTTATTACACCATGCGGGTTTTTAGCAGAAGCAAACTTACAAGTTGACCCGATTTGCGTTAAGATATGAACCATGCGGATATTCGCCTTTGTAGACGCTTCCAATTTGTTTTATGGAGGAGAGAAGAGTTTGGGTTGGAAAATAGACTACAAAAAGCTTTTTGAATATCTCAAGGAGAAATATTCTACGAGTAAGGTTTTATATTTTGGCGGCGTCGAAATACATAATTTTCAGTATGATTATCAGAAAGACGAGACTGTTCCGCTCAAAGATTTACGCGCACACTTACTTCAATTTCTTCATGACAAAGGCGGGGAGCTTGATGAAGCACAGCTCTTGCTTATCAGTAGGCATATCCAAAGAGTAAAATTCTATCTCAAACTTGAGGAATTTGGATATAGCCTATTTCTTAAGCCCGTAAAGCTCTATGATCAAGGCGATGGAACAACGAAGAGAAAAGCCAATTGTGATGTTGATATGGCTTTTCACTTAATGAAAGAGAAAGACAATTTTGACCGAGTCGTTATCCTTTCTGGAGATGGCGATTTCTTGCCAGTGTTGAAATATCTTAAGAAAACCGGAAAAGCAGTCGTTATCCTCGGCAGAGGAAAACGGACAGCCAAAGAAATAAAACAATTTGCAGGAGCCGATTTCAGAGACTTTGAATACCTTCGAGAAATGATAAAAATGTGGTAAAAACGAGGAAAGGCACCCATATAGGATGCCTTTCACGTTTAGTAACTTTACTATAGCAGGTGGTTGATGTGTGTCAATATGGAGTATTCCACAAGGGTCTTAAAGTGAAAAGGGCCCCAGGAGGACGGAACCTCAAAGGAGCCTTTTCGTGGTGATACATAATCACTATACTGCACAATGGGCAAAAGCCAATAAGGGGTGTGCATATCTAAATAAATCAACCATGAAACTCTCGATTGGCATGGAGCGAACACAACCCGACATACCGACGGAGGTGAAGGAAAGTTTATTCCTTTTAAATTCAGTATAAATCTTCAAAATAGAGCACTAGTCAGTGCGAGTGGTCGGCGGTAGAGGGGGCGGATAGGTGAGCCGTAGCCCCCGTTGGCGGGGAAAGGGGTAAAACTACTTTCGAAAAGTAGGGGGGTTGTTCTTAAAGAGTCCCCGGGCAAATTGTTGATGGATGCAATAAAAAGAAGTAAAGTTATCGAAACACGATGTCTGAAATCAATCTTTATTGCGATGAGAGCAATCACCTCGAGAAAGACGGGAGGCATATTATGGTCTTGGCGGCAATCTCGTGTCCCAAAGAACATACGCCTGAGATCAATAAAAGAATCAAAGAAATCAGAGCACGCCACGAACTAAAAACAGATTTTGAGATCAAGTGGAAAAAAGTATCTCCAGCCAAGATTAAGTTCTATCTGGATGTTATAGATTATTTCTTCGACAACCCCGACATTGGCTTCCGGGGCGTTGTTATTGATAAGAAACAGCTTAACCATGCAGCATGGAACCAGAGCCATGATGATTTTTACTATAAGATGTATTTCGAGCTTTTAAGTAAGATCCTTGACCCTTCGAAGAAATACAACATATATCTTGACGTCAAGGATACGCAAGGAAAGAAAAAAATCCGAAAACTGCGCGATGTGCTGTGCAATAACCTATATGACTTTGAGCGCAGCATTGTAAGCAAAATTCAAGAAGTCAGATCTCATGAAGTTCAAGTGCTTCAGATTGCCGACCTACTAGCTGGTGCACTCCAATTTGCAAACAGGTCAGATGTTTTGAGCCCGGCGAAGATTGAATTGGTAAATCGCATCAAGTCCCGCTCGAAATACGATTTAACAAAGTCGACTCTCTTGCGAGAAGCGAAACTCAACATTTTCCATTGGGTCGGGCAAAATGGCTAACCAGCAAAATGTCTCAAAAGCCGAAATGGATCAGCCCAATCATTGAACTTACGTCGTTTAATGGTGACGCGGTAAAATACCTAGACCACCTCTTCTCAATTTTCAAGAAGGATTTCATTGATAAGCCTTGTAAGTTAGACGGAAAAGTCATCGTGTTCGACAAGAGACTCCTTAATGGGAAGCCAGAGGGCTTCTGGCATGTTACCTCGTCTTTAGATAAGAGAACGAAGCAAAGAACGCCGGACATGCGACGTTGCGAGCGTTTACCCTGGATTAAAGGAATCATTGAAAACCAGCATGATACCGTTGTCCTCAGTTGGAGAAATGATAGAGATGGAGAAAAAAGATTACTGCTTTTTCTTGAAAGTGAGGATTTCCTTGTGGTTTTAGGAGAAAAGAAAACAGTTTTCATACTGATTACGGCGATTTATGTAGATAATCCTGCTCAAAAAGCAAAACTATTAAAGGAATATAAGGCAAAAGCCGCTCCAGTAAACTGAAACGGCTTTCGTACTCCTTTTACGCGTGGTAAATGAGTTATTTACAGTATACGGGTTTGTTGGGGGTAAAGCAACCTACCTGTGAATAACTAAATAAACCAAAACTCATTATAAAATAAGCATTTCTTGCATGAAAAAATGGTGAATGAGCATTAATTTGAGGGGCCGTGGAGGGGGTTAGGGATATTGAGAATAAACGGGTTGAGTTTGTGGGAATGGAGAAAATTTGAGTAGGGGGACCATAGCCCCCGTTGACAGGTGAGGAGTTATTCCCACTTTATCCAAGCACACCTTCCCAAGCGTACAAGCAAGCCTATTAAAGCCCCTCCTAGTTCCACTCAGAGAAGTCCATATGTTGCAAAAAATTACTCCAGTGTTTTGAATTGACAATGAATGTTGTTGCTCTCTCCACGTTTTTGTTGATATGGTTATGGAAAATACTTGAGTACTTCAGATAGTCTGGTAGGGGAAAGTCATAGGTAAGCCAAGGCTTTTCTTCATAACTTACGCTTGAGAGGTCTATCGCGCCATCATCTTTTGAGACTTGGCTCGGATCAAAGTTTGCTAAATAAAGATTTGCGGTAGTTACCACCACTGGTAGGTATAGAATTTTTGTAACATTACCTGGTATATCTAGATTTTCCACTGTATTGGATAACTGACTTCCAATCGCATTAAGGCCGTAATTTGCCTGGAGCGCTGCTTTGTAGATTTTGTCGTCTTGGTTTCGATTCCAAGCATTTAGTGCACTGTTAACCTCAATTGCTACTCCAGTGGCTTCAAAGTGTTCAGGGTGTCCATAACCGAGATTAGGAAAGATACCTCGAATTGCTTCGAGCGAACCCCATTGTCCTGCTCTCGATTTTTTCACAAAGAATGTCGGCAATCGTTTATCTTCATTATCCAATTTTAAGAAAATCCAGTTTTTGATATTTGGACTTGCGCGTTTGCACTCAATGAAAAGATAGATTAGACTACCGCGAGCACCGAAATATGCTGGATCTCCAAATCTGAATTTCGCGGCCAGAATGTCGATGGCACCAGTTTTACCTAACTGAGCTCCTTGTGAAGGGGGATGCGTAAACGGAACCTCCTGCACTGCCAAGTAATTCTCATTTTGCTTAACAGTAAAGTAGCAGAATTCCTGGAAGGGGAGTCCTGCCTCGTTTAGTAGTCCAGTTTTTTGTTGATCGGTTGGCACAATACTAAAGTTTTTGGTAAGGCCTTTGCTTATTACAGATAAATTTAAAACTTCCTGGTTATATTGTAAACCGATGAATGAGCCGTAGCCCCCGTTGGCGGGGAAAGGGGTAAAACTACTTTCGAAAAGTAGGGGGTTGTTCTTAAAGAGTCCCCGGGCAAATTGTTGCTAGTGTTGTAAGAATGCTGTTTTTATGGTAAAATTAAAATATGAAAAGCAAATTATTATTGTTAATACCTGCACTACCTGTTCTAGTGGCACTTATAGTACTTGCCGGTACTTTGATAATGCTCATAATGTTCTTGGCATGGCCATTTCAAAAACTATGGGCGTTAAAGTCAAAAAACCACATTGATACAGCTCAAGGTTGTAATGATCAACAAGGACTCACATGTGTAGAGCCAGAAATTGATTTTGTAAATAATGGTAGTCCTCGAGGATCTATCTATACATCCAGCACGTCTTTCATGGGCATTATTGCTCAAAACAGCGAACCGCCAGCCGTTATTGAACATTTTAAACCAACGGATATTTCTTGACAGAGTAAGAATATACGAACCGTATAGCCCCCGTTGGGGCTTAGTTTTACCATCACCCCTCTTGCGCCTTCTTAGATTGCTGTTCAAGCCGCTTGGCGAATTTGAGGCGCTTTACGGCGGTCCGGTAGGATTGGATTTTTGTTCCGTCCGGCAGTGTTTCGGTAATCATATAGTCAAGAATTTTTTCTTTATCCTCTTTAGTAAGGCCCTCGTAAATGCCAAATGGCTTGGAAATTTTGCACATTACAAATTTTTCCGTTCCGCTTTTTAGGGGCCTTTTGGGTTCGTCGTATCGTATTTCTCCCAATAACCCCATGCCGCGCTTTACTGCCTCCTCGGTTATTCCGAACAGCTTAGCGATTTTTTTGATTTCTTTAGCGCCCTTTCTGCGAGGCATACTTGATTATTTTAATCTTTTTTGCGGATCCAGTAAGTGAGAGCTACTCCTGCAATTAATATACTTAAGCTATAGAAAGTCGTTTGCAGAACGAGATTTCCTCTGAAGCCGAATACTTTGTCGCCGTCTTGTATGATGTGGTAGAATCCACCTCCAACACCGGGCGGTTTTAATTTATCCGCTTGGACCAAAAAGAGAATGACTAATGCGATTGCCGTTGCGATCACGATATATTTTTCTGCTTTCTGCATAGTTGAATTTAAAGTTTTCGACCTTACCCTACCTAATTTCTAATAGATTTCCCAATTATACTTCCCACCATGCCTCCACC
The DNA here is from genome assembly GCA_964436785.1 of uncultured Candidatus Saccharibacteria bacterium. GTDB lineage: Bacteria > Patescibacteriota > Minisyncoccia > UBA6257 > 2-01-FULL-56-20 > CAYTEE01. The sequence continues at coordinate 10,986 of CAYTEE010000004.1, read as the reverse complement.
AAAAAAACTCAAGAACATCAATCCCCATCCAATTTGATAAGCCAAGTATAGGCCATAGATGGCCAGTACAGTTCCTAAGAGTTTAAGAACCCACCCCCACCCCCTTGATGGGACATCAAGACTGGGTCGACCGCTGGCAGAATCAACAAGCCCTCGCGTTGTGCCGCCGAAAGATATTACCCAAAGAATATAGCCAATCGTGACTATGACAAACGGAATCATTTTTGTTTTAAAAACACACAAACCTACCATATGGGTGATGACCTTGCGGCCGCCCATGCCTTTTTATAGATTATTACAAATTTCTTTATTTGTGTAAAATATACAAGGTTAACTATTAATAAAGAACATGAAACTCTCGATCGGCATCGTCGGTCTCCCGAATGTCGGTAAGTCCACCCTGTTCAAGGCCATTACCAAACAGCAGGTGACTATCGCGAACTATCCATTCGCGACAATAGACCCAAACGTGGGCGTGGTTGCGGTGCCCGACGAGCGGCTTACGAAACTCACCGAGATGAGCCATTCCAAAAAAACGATTCCCGCGGTCGTGGAGTTCTACGACATCGCGGGGCTTGTGCGCGGCGCGAATAAAGGCGAAGGGCTGGGGAACCAGTTCTTGGCGCACATACGCGAGTGCCAGGCCATTGTAGTAGTACTCCGGCTTTTTAAGAGCGAAGAGATCATCCACGTTGAGGGAACGGTGGATTCACTTCGCGACCTGGAGACGATCTTGATGGAGCTTGCGCTCAAAGACCTGGAAACGATAGATAAGCGTTTGAGCAAGCTCGATGGCGAGGCGCGTACCGGGGACAAGACAGCGGTTAAAAATCTTGAGATTCTGAAACAAGTGAAAGATAGTTTAAGCGCAAGCGGCCTCGCGCTTCGGTTTCGCGGCGAGGAGATAGTCAAAGAGCTTTCGCTCCTCACTTCGAAAAAACAGCTCTATCTCTTGAATGGTGACGAGGCAGATGTTCCGGAGACGCTCAAAAAGAGGATAAAGGAGCTGGGCGGCGAATACATTGTTGCCGATCTGGCGACGGCAGAACATATTCCCGGGCTTATCGCGAAGGCCTATGAGGTGCTGGATCTTATCAGTTTTCTCACAACAGGAGAGGACGAAACGCGCGCGTGGACCATCGAGCGGGGAACAAAAGCTCCGCAGGCGGCGGGTGTTATCCATACGGATTTCGAGAAAAATTTTATCCGCGCGGAGGTCGTGCCTTACGGAAAACTGCTTGAAGCCAAGAGCTGGGTGGCCGCAAAACAGAAGGGATGGGTCAGGCTTGAGGGGAAAGACTATGTAGTTAGTGATGGTGACGTATTAGTAATAAGACATGGATAGATTTAAGAGGGGACGCCTGCCCCGTCACCAGCCGGGTATTATTTTCTTCCCGCCGATTAGGCGAAGGAAGCAATGCCCGGCTTGGTGCGGGGTTATTGTGGTACGACATGGGTAGGCGCTTGGATTTTAATAAGTCAGTATGATATAATAAAAAGGATATGGGATTTGAAGATAAGGAAGACGACAATAAACAACCGGCAGAAAACTCGGCAGAAGACTCGGGGCGGTTGCCAAATTCGGACTATCACAAGCCGCCAAAGACCGAGAAATCGGTTGGTGAGCACAAAGAAGAAAAAGATGTAGATTTTTCTTCCGCAGAAGACTGGGAAGAATTGTTTCGTCAGATAGGCGAAAAGGGCTACATACGTGGTTCCAGGGAGCTTTTTTCACCGGAAGAGCTGAGAGATCGTATTGACGGCGTTCGCAAGGGTATTTATCGCTCTGAATCAATAACACGGGCAGGTAATCTCCGTGAAACGGTGGAAAAATTAGTAGAAAAAGACGAAAAAGAGAGCACAAAGGGAAATAAAGAAACTATCGGAAATTAAGGCTTGGATTTTTATTAAGGCGAAATTTTATGAAACTTTGTTTTGGCTACCTGCGCTGATCTAGGGCACTGCCCAACGTTTCGTCGTCCGCGAACTCGATTTCGCCGCCCGTAGGCAACCCTCGTCCCAAGCGGGCGATTTTTTTTGCGAAGGGGGAGAGTTCTTTGGTGATGACCGAAGCGTGGAAATCTCCGTTCGCTGTAGGACTGAACGCTAAAATAATCTCCTCCGCTTGCCCGCCGAATTCTTTTTGGATAAAACTTTTCAGATTTTGCAGGCGGAGCTTCTGCCAATCCTCGAGAACCCCGGTTTTCGGGATGAACCCAAGGATAAGATAGCGGCCGTTGAATTTTTTGGTGTTTTCAATTGAAATGAGGTCGGTTTCTTTTTCAACGATGCCGACGATGTTGTGCGCCCGCTTCGGATCGCCACAGATGGAACAGAGGCCTCCGGTGTTCTGGTGAACAAAAAAACACCGTTCGCAGGTTTTGATCTGCTGGAGATTTTTAAGGTCTTCGGCGAGGCCGTGGATCGAATTTGCGCCTTCGTTTATTAAATGAAAGGCAAGCCGGATCGCCTGGCGCGGACCGATAGAGGGGAGTTCCGCGAGCCGCGCGGCTATGCGCCTTATCGGTTCCGGCAAGTTCCGTATCATTGTTGTACTATTTTATATCTTTATGGCTTGAAAAACAAAAAAAGTACCCAGAGAGAGGAAAAAAAGATCTCTCTGGGTGTTTGGGTTGGTTCACGCTTGGATTTCTGCGAGAGTCGCTTCGTGGCGAATATTGATGAGCAACTGTTCGCATGGACCGCCGCGCCGGCAGATGGCAGTTTCGTGTTGGAGCACTCGCCTTGTTTTCCGGGAGGCTCGCTTGCCGAGAAGGGAATTTGGATTAACATTTCCCTCCTCATTCTGTATTCCACGGACGAGGATATGAATTTTCCGCCCCCTCTTTCCGCATCCGAAGCAAGCTCCTCCCTCCGCGTACCCTGAAAGATTTACATCGGAGTCGTCATAGTAAACCGTGAACTTCATTCCGCTGACCTTGAAGTTGAGTTTTTCGGCCACAAGCACCTCCTAGGTTTTGAATACTGAGCTTATTGTGAGTGGTGTAACATATTTTGTCAAGTTTCCGTTTCCATCGCGCCGTATTTCGTCTCGATGCTCCGAAAGGTAACCCGCTCCTGGTCGAACTTGAGGTTGACGCTTCCCAATGGGCCGTTTCGGTGCTTGGCGATGTTGATCTGGGCGATATTTTGCTCGTCGGGCAGGACATCCTGCTTGTCGCGGTCTTTCCGATAGATAAAGAGTACAACGTCCGCGTCTTGTTCGATGCTTCCCGATTCCCGAAGATCGGAAAGGCGGGGGACCTTGTTGTCGCGCTGGTCTACAGCCCGCGAGAGCTGGGAGATAGCAAGAACGGGGACCTTCAATTCACGCGCGAGCGCTTTGAGCCCCCGCGAAATTTCCGTGATCTGCTGGACCATATTGTCCGAATTCGTGCGTGGTGCGATAAGCTGGAGATAGTCCACGATGAGGAGCGCAAGCCCGTGTTCGATCTGGAGCCGGCGCGCCATCGAGCGCATTTGGAGGATGTTCGGGGATGCGGTGTCGTCTATAAAAATATTTACATGCGAGAGGCGGTCCAGTGCGTTTTGTATCATCTCGAATTCAATATCTTCGGTTATCCGGCCGGTACGGAGTTTCCAGAGCGGGACCTGGGATTCCGCGGCGATAAGGCGGTCTACCACCTGCTCGCGGGACATTTCGATGGAGAATATCCCCACCGGAAGGCCGGTTTTTATCGCGGCGTTCCGCGCGACGTCCAGAGCAAGCGTTGTTTTCCCGAGCGACGGACGCGCGCCGAGGACAATAAGATCCGAGTGCTGGAGGCCGGAGAGGATGTTGTCGAGATCCGGAAAGCCGGTAGGAATGCCGCGGAGCTCGCCCTTCCCTTGGTGGAGCCGCTCGATCCGCTCGTAGGCGCCCTTTAATTCTTCTTTGACTGGGGAAAAATTTTTCGTGAGAGATCTCTGGGAGATCGAAAGGAGCCGTTGTTCGATTATATCCAGGATACTTTCTACGTCCTGGTCGGTGTTGAACGCCTCTTCGGTGGCCGCGGCAGATGCATTGATAATGTCGCGGAGAATTTTCTTGTCCTTTACGATTTTTGCGTAGTGCTCTATGTGCGAAGCGGTAGGAACTTTGTTCGTGAGTTCCGCAAGATAGCTCGAACCGCCAATGTCTTTCAAAAAATCTTTTTCCTTAAGCTTTGAAGTGAGGCTCAAAATGTCTATTGGCTGGCTTTTTTCGTAGAGCTCGAGAATATTTTCGTAGATCTTTTCATGAATGGGAGAATAAAAATCGCTCGGCACCAAAAGATCCGCCACTTTAATGATGGCGCTTTTGTCGATCAAGAGGGAACCCAATACCGACTGTTCGACTTCTAGGTCCTGCGGAGGGATTTTTAGCTGGGATTTCTTACTCATGGCAATAAATTCGAAATCCGAAATTCGAAGCACGAAACAAATTCGAAATTTTAAATTCAAATGTTCTAAACATCAGACTGTTTTTCTCATGATTGAGCTGAGGATCATCATCAGCTCCGTGGCTTCTTGTAGTAGCTGTTTTCTAAGAAACTCAAGTTCCTGTTCGTGCGTTTCTATTAATTCCAGCCAGTATCTGCTTTCTTTGGCCTCTTTCCGAGAAATTTTAATCCTCATCCCAAAGTCTTTTTTACTCAGGGATTCATTGGCTTCAATATAATTTGCTCCTACCGACCCGGAAGATCGAATGAGCTGTTTGCCGTCCTCGATATTTTGAATAGTTTTTGGCAGTTGCCTGACAAACGCGCGAACATTTTTGGCGAAATCGAGCGTTCGCTTCTCAAGATCATATTGTTTTGAATTTTCTGCCATTAGAATTTGTTTCGGATTTCGTACTTCGTACTTCGTGCTTTCCCCAAATATATGGCCCCAGCGGTGTATCCTCAATTACGTATCCTAGACGGTCTATTTCCTTTCGCAAGGCGTCTGCCTGAACAAACTGTTTGTTTCTTCGGGATTTCTCCCGTTCCTTGGCAAAAGCTTCTATTTTGGCTGGGATTTTTGGGGGTGAGGGAGAGAACCCAAGCGAACGGAGGGCCGATGCAATATCCGTGTAAAGCCCGCGAGCCTCGCTTTTGGAGAATTTCCATATTTTCGGCTGAAGGTTGCTGACGCGCTTGAATATCGCTCCTATGGCTTTGGGCGTATTGAAGTCATCTTCAAGTTCTTTACTGAAGTCGATCTCCCCTTTGGGGAGAACGTGTTTTACGATGGCATGTTTTTCGACAAAGTGGAGCTTCCCAAGAAATTCAAGAAGGCCGTTCCAGCTTGCGAGATGGTCGCGGACAAGCGTTTCCGTATAATTTATCGGCGAGCGGTAGTGATGAGTAAGCGCGATGAGGCGTAATACATCGGCGGGGTAGCGCTTAAGAAAATCGGCGATAGAAATGTAATTACCCTTGCTCTTCGACATTTTCTCGCCGTTTACCGTAAGCGTTCCAACGTGCATCCATATCTTTACGAAAGGCGTTTTGCCGGACGCGGATTCCTGTTGGGCTATTTCCGCTTCATGATGGGGGAATTTCAAATCAATGCCGCCGCCGTGGATGTCGTACTGCGGACCAAAGAATTTTTCCGTAATCGCCGTGTCTTCGATGTGCCATCCCGGGCGGCCCCACCCTAATGGGGTTGACCATGACGGGCTTGCCCTGAGAGAAGTCGAAGGGTCACCATTGACGATGACGGAATTCTTTCCGCGCAAATCCCTGCCTGCCGGCAGGCAGGCGCGTAATGATCCGCGCTGATCCGCGTACTTCCATAATACGAAGTCGCCCCTGTTCTTTTTCTTTATACTTTCGTCAATGCGCGATGTGGCATCTTCCGCTTGGAGCGCGGTGCGGCGGGCAAGCCGTCCATAATTTCTGAATTTTGCGATATCAAAATAAATGCCGTCCTCTGGAATCTTGTAGGCATATCCTTTTTTGAGGAGAGTTTTTATCTGTTCCGCGATCTCTGGAATGAATTCCGTTGCCGGCGCGTATTTATCCACCGCCGTTATGCCCAGGTCTTTCGTATTTTGGAAATAGATCCTTTGGAACTTCGCGGCTATCTCTTCTGGTTTCGCGCCCTCTTCCGCGGCGCGCGTGATGATCTTGTCGTCAATGTCCGTGATATTTTGGAGATAGAAAACTTTTGTGCTTGTTGAGCTCAGATATTTTACGAACGCGTCGAAAACGAGGTACGTTCGTGCGTTCCCGATATGGAGGTAGTCGTAGACTGTTGGTCCGCAGACGAAAAGCCGTAAAGGGTTACCCTTGGATTTTGATAAATCCTCTTTTTTACCACTCAATGTATTGAAAAGCTTCATTTTTTCCATTCGCGAAGGTGTTTTCGCAGGCGTTCATAGAACTCAGCTCGATGGCCTGCGTAATAGATAATTACTCTGGAAGTTTCTGATTCTACATTATAAACAACACGATAGGGTTTGCCTTTCGATGAGAAGTGAAAACTCCGGAGCCAAGCCAATGGTCCGGAAAGTTGATCGCCGAGAAACGGATTAGCGCGAATTTTTTCTGAAAACCCTTCAAGCACAAACTGCCGTACCTCTTGCGGCAGTTTCTTTAAGGCGCGTTCGGCGGCCGGTGTAATGAAGACCCGCCAATCTTTCATAACCCTCTTATAGTTCTTTAAGCTTGTAGCGGCTCACCTGTGCTGCACTTTTCTTAACGATACGCATCGCTTCCTTATTCAAGAGAAGTTCGATAGTTTCGAGTTCGCTTTTGGAAAGATTTTTCAATCCTTCGGCAATTTGCGGCAGGGTTACCGGAATAGAGATAGAAGAAAATTTTGATTTGGTGGTCAAAGCCATAGTGTCAAGTATAACATTCGCGAAGATACTGTCAAAGCCGAATGGGATTGTCTTTTGACGGCTTATGGAGCGGTTTCTTTTTGCCGGAGAGAGTATCAAGGAGAATCATAACTTGAAATGACTAATTACTAATTTCTAATTGACCTAATCGGACGGATACCAGAAGCACTCTTTGTTAGAAATTAGTGCAATTAGATCAATTAGGAATTTACTTCCCTATTATCTCTTATTTCTAACGCTTTTTCGAGGACTTGACAGATAGAGTAATAGTATGCTATAATTTAACTACAAGGTTGGAATAGGCCAACTTTGTAGCTCTTTTCTTTGAGAGGAAGAAGGTGATAAAAATGCGCGTTGATCCTACCGTGCTCGACGAAAAGGAATTGAAGGTCGAGTTGAAGAAAGCGCTCAAGGGTGTTGGGTCAGCCGAGGAGGCGGAACGCAAAATTCGGGAGTATTTCAGCCCCTCGCCTCTTGTGGCCGTGGATTTCTGCTCGTTGGGCAATGCGTACTGCCACGTGCTTATTGAGCCACGACAAGGCGGCCCGAACCTCACCTTCACCTTCGCCATCGATGATTGAATGGTGGTTAGGGTTACGAAAGGCAAATCCATCCGGCCCAAAGCGGATGGACGCGAAGGTTGGACGCGCAATCCAACCAAGACGGCGGAACCAAAAGTTCCGCCCCCTACTTCAGCCGATTAGCGATAGTCGTTTGAAGTAGGGCTTGCAGAAGATTGTCTTTTGCGTAGCTCTCAAGTTTTTTGAAAACCTAGGAATGGAGGTGATCCGCATGAACACGGCTATCGAGATGTTTGCGGGAGATGCCGTCCATGGCTCTCCTCGGTCCGGCTGCTACTGTGAGCCTTGCAAGATGGCCCGCGGGGAGCACGAACGGCACATAGTCGAGGGGGAGAAGGACAACCTCGTCTACGTTGGCGTTCGTCCGAGAAAGATGGGTGTCGTGTCTTCCGCCGTGGGCTACTTTGGGAGTTCCGCCGAGCTTCCCGAGGGCTGGCAGCTCACGGGTGAGCGCGACATCTCCGATGTTATGCTCTCGCTCGGCACCACCGACAAGACCACGACTCTGGAGATCATGAACAAGCACTGGCGGCAGTAGCCGCCGTGCCCAAAAGGAGGTGATTCACACGACCGTCAGCAATGGCGGTCTT
>CAYTEE010000004.1:0-2907 GCA_964436785.1 uncultured Candidatus Saccharibacteria bacterium | reverse complement strand
ATCCAGTCCTTCCTCCTGAAATACGCGAACATAGCAACCATGCCGAGTATCATGATCAAGAGTACGATCCAGAAACCCTGCGGATGGTCTATGATCGGCGTACCTTTTGTGTTCATCGAAAAGAGCGCGGCAAAAAGCATCATCGGGAAGGTGAGGAAGGCGAGGATGGTGAATGTTTTTACCACTTGCGCGTTTTTGACGCCGATCAGCTGATTGTTGGTGTCCTCGAAATCTTCGGCGGCCTCGCGGTAATCCTCAAGCTGATCCAGGATCTTTATATTCTCGCCGATAAGGTCGTTCATATAAACTTGGCACGCTTCGCCCAAGAAGTCGCATCCGGTGCGGGAAAGCGATTCAAGGGTGTGCCTCTGGGGGCGCACGATGATGCGGTACTGGGAAATATCGCGCTTCAAGTACGAAATTTTTTCGAGGAGTGCCCGCTCGCGTTGGCTCTCGCGGTCGCGAAAGAGCTCTGCGCTTATCGTATCCACTTTTTCCCGGATGTGCGTGAGCTGGCGTTCCTGGAACGCGAGGATAGATTCGAGAAGCTTGTGGGCAAGCTGAAGCGTATTTTCAAATTCTTCCCGTTCCGGTTTCCATGATTTTTGTATCTCGCGGATAAGCTCTTCGTTGTTGTAGCTTACCGTGATGACCTCTTTTTTTGTGATGATAAAATCCATCTCGCTCCGGCGTGAAACCTTGTTCACCGGATCGTAGATGGGGAATTGGTAAATAAAATAGAGATAGCTCTTGTGGTTCTCGACGAATGGCCTCGCGGAGGGGCCCTTGAGCTCCTCGATGATAAGCCGGTGAAGCTTATATTTTTTGCCGAGCTCCTCGACTTCCTTTCCGCTCGGACGCACGAGGTTTATCCATTCTGTGCCCTTCGTTGTGGTTTTCATAAGGTTTATTATAATATAAGTATACCAAAGAGCGAGCCGTCCGCCTTCTCTGTAAATGGCTTCCACCTGTCGGCAGGCAGGGCAAACAAATGCTATGACGCGTCATAGCGACTCCAGTGGTTCACCGTCGTGAGGATAATGTAATCATTCTCAAGTTCTTGAGAACATTGGAATAAGAAATTATGCAATCAGCAACGAAAACCTGCCAAAATTGCAAAGCTCCGTTCACCATCGAGCCGGAAGACTTCAATTTTTACGAGAAAATAAAGGTTCCGCCGCCGACATGGTGTTGGAGGTGCCGCCTAGCTAGGCGTTTAGTTTGGAGAAATGAACGCTCGTTGTATAAGCGGATATGCGATTTTTGCAAGAAAGATATTATTTCTATGTATCCTCCCGGCACGCCATTCCCGGTGTATTGCCACGACTGTTGGTGGGGAGACGGTTGGTCTCCGTTGGATTACGGCAAAGACTACGATTTTGTCGTACCGTTTTTTGAACAGTTTGCAGAACTTCAAAAGGTAGTCCCAAAACCGGCGTTGTACGCCACCGGAAATGTTGGAAGCGAATATTGTAACTATACGGCGCACATGAAAGGTGGCTACTGGATGTTCGGAAGCTGGTTTTCGGAAAATTGCGGTTATGGACAAACGGTATTGGAAAGTAAAGATTGCTGGGATTGTTTGTTCATAAAAAATTGCGAGCTTTGTTGGGCCTCTATCGACTGTGTTCGATGCAATCAGACGCATTTTAGCCAAAATTGCACCGACTGTTTCAATTCGGCATTTCTTTATGATTGTCGAAATTGCCAAAATTGCATGTTCAGCTTCAATCTTCGCAATAAAAGTTACTATGTGTTCAATAAGCAGGTATCAAAAGAGGAGTTCGAAAAAATAAGACACGATACGCTAAGTTCTGCGGCCGCTCTCGAAAAAGCAATGCATGATTTTAAAGATATGGCAGGGAAAGCGGCCCTTCATAAGTTTATGACGGGAGAGCGCAACAATAATGTATCGGGAGAGTTTATTTATAGCTCTAAAAATGTTCACTTTTCTTATTACATCAACGATGGAGAAAATGAAAAATATGCAGTGCGCGGAGGGAAGGGGGAAAAAGACGCCATGGATGTATTCGGCGTGCACGCCGGAGAGCTTGCCTACGAATGTAACAATATTGATTTTTCATCGCGGTGCCTCTTTAGTATAAATGGCGAGAACAACATAAATTCTGATTATCTCGTGGATTCGGATCACGTGAGCAACTCATTCGGGTGCATATCGCTTCGCAAAAAAGATCATTGCATTTTGAATAGGCAGTATGGCGAAAAAACATATAAGGAGCTTCGGAGTAAAATAATCACCCAGATGTCGGAAAAACCATATACCGATAAAAAGGGGAGGACCTACGCATATGGCGAACTTTTTCCCATAGAAGTAAGTCCGCATAGCTATAACGAGACACTAGCCCAGGAATATGTTCCTATCACGGAAGAGCAGGCCGTTAATTTGGGATATGCATGGCAAAATACTGAAGAAAAAAGCTACAGCGTCACCAAAAAATGGAATGATTTACCGGACACAATAGAAGAGGTGTGGGACTCGATTCTCTCTGAAGTTATTCTATGCCAAGCATGGGATACCGATAAAAAAGCAGCTCAAGAACATAAATGCAGTAAGGCGTTTAAGATAACGCCAAACGAACTTGCTATGTACAAGAGATGGAATGTGCCATTGCCGAGAAAGTGTCCGAATACACGGAATTTCGAAATGTCTCAATTGCGGAACCCGGTAAATTTTTGGCATCGCCAATGCATGTGCGATTACGAGATTTATGGCAATTCAATAAAACATCAGCATCACCCCGAGGGCAGGTGCCCCAATGAATTCGAGACCAGTTACGCTCCCGAACGGCCGGAAATCGTCTATTGTGAAAACTGTTATAATGCAGAAGTCGTCTAGATACATCAGCGCGTGTGACGAATACTATGACATGTCATAGCGACAACATC
>CAYTEE010000003.1:0-25357 GCA_964436785.1 uncultured Candidatus Saccharibacteria bacterium | reverse complement strand
TTTTTTATACCGGCATTTCATCCAAGATAGGCGAAGTTCACGAGGGAACCACGGTGATGGACTGGATGGAACAGGAGCGGGAACGGGGGATAACCATCACCTCCGCCGCGACGACCGCTTTTTGGATACCGACCTACCGCCATGGAGACAAAAATTTTCAGCATCAGATAAATCTTATCGACACGCCGGGCCATATTGATTTTACGGTTGAAGTGAAGCGGTCGCTCCGGGTGCTGGATGGCGCCGTGGTTGTTTTCGACGGAGTTGCCGGAGTGGAACCGCAATCAGAAACGAACTGGCGGTATGCGGACGAATATCACGTTCCGCGGGTTTGTTTTATCAACAAACTCGACCGGATGGGCGCGAGTTTCGAAAAAAGCCTCGCTTCCATTCACGACCGGCTTACGCCGCATGCGGTTCCGCTTCAAATCCCTATCGGGAGCGAAGCGGCGTTTTCCGGAGTAGTGGATCTGCTTACGGAAAAGGCATTTGAATTCGAAGGGGAGCATGGCGAGCGCATCAAGGAAATTCCTGTCCCCGAGAATCTTATGAAGGAGGTCCGCGAGAGAAGGCATCACTTGATAGAAAAGATCGTGGACAATGACGATGCGCTTATGTCGCACTATCTTGAGGGCAAGGAGATCGGGATAGAGGATCTGCGGCGGGTGCTTCGCAAGGCAACGATCGCAAACAAGCTGGTGCCGGTACTCTGCGGTTCGGCGCTCAAAAACAAGGGCGTTCAATTCGTGCTCGATGCCGTTCTCGATTATTTGCCCTCTCCGCTCGATCTCCCGCCCGTTAAGGGAATCGATCCGAAAACAGGAGGAGAACTTGCGCGGAAAGCTTCGGACGAAGAGCCGTTTTCCGCTCTTGCGTTCAAGGTTGCAACGGACCCTTATGTAGGAACGCTTACCTATTTCAGGAACTACGCGGGAGTGTTGAAGCGAGGGTCGTATATTTTGAACGCGACCAAAAATGATCAAGAGCGCATTGGGCGCATTGTCCGTCTCCACGCGAATCAGCGGGAAGAGGTTGAGGAGGTGTATGCCGGAGAAATTGCGGCGCTTGTCGGACTCAAAAACACGACGACAGGGGATACTTTGTGCTCTCCCGATGCGCCGATCATTCTTGAAAGGATTATTTTCCCGGAGCCCGTGATCAGCATTCGCATAGAGCCCAAGACAAAGGCGGACCAGGAAAAAATGGGTTCCGCGATCCACCGCCTAACGGAGGAGGACCCGACATTCCGGGTTGCGGGGGATCTGGAAACTGGCGAGACGATCATCTCCGGAATGGGAGAGCTTCACTTGGATATCATTATCGACCGCATGAAACGTGAATTTGGCGTGGAGGTGAGTGTTGGCCGGCCGCAGGTTGCGTATAAAGAGACGATTCTTGGCGAAGCGGATGCGGAGGGAAAGTATATCCGACAGTCGGGCGGGCGCGGGCAATATGGGCATGTGTGGCTTAAGGTAAAAGCGCTCGAGCGCGGGAAGGGATTTGAATTCATTGACGCGATCAAGGGTGGCGACATTCCCCGGGAGTTCATTCCCGCTGTCGAAAAAGGGGTCCGCGAAGCGCTTGATAAGGGAGTGATCGCGCACTATCCGGTGACCGACATAGAAGTAACTCTTTATGACGGCTCGTTCCATGAAGTCGATTCTTCGGAGGCAGCGTTCAAGATCGCCGGGTCAATGGCGTTTCAGGAAGCCGCGAGGCGGGCCAGGCCTGTGATATTGGAGCCGATCATGGAAGTGCAGGTTATCACCCCGCAGGAGTTTATGGGAGAGGTGACTGGCGACCTGAATTCACGGAGAGGGAAAATTGAGGCGATGGCGGACCGGGGAACCGCAAAAGTGATCGACGCCAAAGTTCCACTTTCCGAAATGTTCGGCTATGCGACGCAGATCCGTTCTATGACACAGGGGAGAGGGAGTTTTACTATGGAATTTGCCCTGAGAGAGATCGTGCCAAAAAACATTGAGCAGCTGATCGTTGAGGGGAAGAAAAAATGAAGTGCTCCAAAAGCTCGCGCTTGTCGTGGGCAAAACAAAAGCCGTAGGTCGCTGCCCACGGCTTCATTGAAGAAGAGGTTTTTTGTCGCTTCACCTCCTGTTGAATAGTGTAGCAGATCGGTATAATTTGTCAATAGCCCCAAAAATGGCTTAAAATAAGGATAAATTGTCCGCCCGACATTTAGTGGGGATAGAGAACTATCAAAAATATCGTATGTTTTACATGCCGTACGCGTCCTAAAAGCCGCTTCCCGAGCTGCCACCGCCCCCGGTGGAACCGCTACCCCCAGAGGAGCCGCTTGAGCATTCCGAGCCCGATTGGGCGGTGCCGATGAGCGAGATGGTGCCGTCTTCCGTTTCTTCTTCGTCGCAGTATTCTCCGGAAACGCACGTACCGGACTGCGAATAGGTGCCGAGCACGCAGGTATTTTGCTCGACGGCGCGATTTTCATAAGTTCCCGAAACCATAACCGAATAAGGATAGAGAAAATCGGTCGCGCCCCCCTGCACGTAATTTTCTTCGAGAGTGACTTCTTCTCCCGAGCAATAGCAATTATCGCTTCCTACTTCGTCAATATTCCCGCCTAACGGCTGTGATCCCATTCCTCCCATTTGCGCAAAGGCGGATGGGATAAAGCCGGAGAAAATGCCGGAAAGCCGTTCCACGCCTCCCTCTATATGTTCCGCAAGCGAACGGGATTCGCGTGGCGGAGGATTTGCGGTGAGGGCGTCTCTTACGGCGCGGGACGTATTTTGGTATTTTTCATAAAAGTCACGGAACTCTTTTTCGGACATCGTTCTGGCGCCAACCTCGATCGCGTTTCTCATAAGCGTAACCGTGAGCCGCTCGATGCCGATCATTCGCTCGGCGATGCTCACTCCCGGAGAGGACACCTGGATGCTTTTAAGGAGCGCATCCTGTTTCGCGTAAAGACCGAGAAAAACGCGGAGCGAGGGCTGGATCTTCAAAAAAGAATTTTCCTGGAGCGCAAGCTCTATGAGTTCTTGGGGGAGCAATATTTGTCTGTTTGCTCGCTTGAGTAATTGGTCGAATTCTTTTTTAGTGAGGCTTACGCGCGGACTGTTCACCGCTATTTGGGTCATATATTCCCGTAGTGTTCTTGCCCCGCTGTTTTCTATTGGGAACTCGCTTGTGGAAACCTGCGGGAGAGGGAGGGTTTCCCTGGTCGGCAGGGGGGTTATCGAAGTAGGGCCGATAATTCTCGAGATATTATCCAGAATATCGAAGGGCGTGTTTTGCGGAGAAGACCCGGTTTGCGGAGAAAGGAGGCCGCTCCCGTTCGGTCCCGGTGAAAAAGGGGAGTAGGGTGATGTCTCGGGAAGAAATGCGTTGTCTTTAATTAAGGGGGAGTCGGCGGATTGCGGAAGGTTTCCCGCTGTGCGTTTTTGCTCATCCGGCTGTTCCTTGGGGGAGAATTGCCGTGCAATTTGCGTCAAGAAAAAGATCGCAAGTATCATCCCGAACGCGAAAATGGCAACGATCATCCTTCTCTGGTTCATATGAAGTTATTGTAGCACAAGCGTTCCGCGGCGCAGTGGGTTTGCCCCGTTAGAAATCTCGCACGCGCGCAAGCGTGCCCGAAGGGCCTTGGGGCGGGCTATTTTTAATGGGGTTGACATATTATTGTGCCCTGCGCTACAATTTGCTATTATTATAACCAGTCGAACTCGGGGGTATTACCCCGAACAATAAACAAAACAATAAGTACGTATGGCAGAAAAAGAAAAGTTTTCAAGGAGCAAGCCGCATGTGAACGTCGGAACGATCGGCCACGTTGACCACGGGAAAACGACGCTCACGGCCGCCATCACCCATATTCTTCATATGAAGGGGTTGGCGAAAAAAGAGGAGTCGGTGGATCAGATAGACAATGCGCCGGAAGAAAAGGCGCGTGGGATCACGATCGCACTGCATCACTCGGAGTATGAGTCGGAGAAGCGCCACTATGCGCATATCGATGCTCCGGGGCACGCCGACTATATCAAGAACATGATCACGGGAGCGGCCCAGATGGACGGCGCGGTCTTGGTGGTCGCGGCGACCGACGGTCCGATGCCGCAAACGCGGGAGCACATCCTGCTTGCGTATCAAGTGGGTGTGCCGAAAATAGTCGTCTTTTTGAACAAAGTCGACCAGGTTGACGACAAGGAGTTGGTTGATCTTGTTGAGTCCGAAGTCCGCGAGCTTTTAAAGAAATACAACTTTGACGGTGATGCGACTCCGGTTATCCGCGGTTCGGCACTCAAGGCATTGAGCGCAACTTCTCCCGACGACGAAAGTGCAAAACCGATCCTTGATCTCATAAAAGCCATTGATGACTTTATTCCCGATCCGGTTCGCGATCTTGATAAGCCGTTCCTTATGCCGATAGAAGATATTTTCTCGATCGAAGGACGTGGTACTGTGGTCACCGGGCGGGTTGAGCGCGGCAAGGTGAAGGTGAACGAAGAAATAGAGATCATCGGGCTTCGGCCTACCGTAAAAACGGTGGTAACCGGAATTGAGATGTTCAACAAGCTCTTGGATGAAGGGCTCGCGGGAGATAACGTTGGTATTCTTCTCCGCGGTTTGAAGAAAGAAGATGTGGAGCGCGGACAGGTGGTTGCGAAGCCGGGCAGCGTTACCCCGCACACCGAATTCGATGCCGAAGTCTACATCCTCTCCAAAGAGGAAGGCGGGCGGCACACGCCGTTTTTCGCAGGATACAAGCCTCAGTTCTACATTCGAACGACCGATGTGACCGGAGAAGTGACATTGCCGCAGGGCACCGAAATGGTCATGCCGGGGGACACGATCAAATTTGCCGTAAAGCTTATTGCGCCGGTTGCGCTTGAAGAAAAGCAGCGGTTCGCGATACGGGAAGGCGGCAAGACGGTCGGCGCCGGAGTGGTGACGAAGATATCTAAATAGAACTTAGAATTTAGCCATTAGAACTTAGGGATCCGTCTACTAATGGCTAACACCTAATGGCTACTCGGCATGGCGAAGAAAAAAGAAGTTGAAATTCCCCAAAAGCTTCGGATCCGGATCAAGGCGTACGATCATAAATTGATCGATAATTCGTCTCGCCAGATCATCGAAACCGCGGAGCGCCACAACGGAAAGATCGTAGGGCCGATCCCGTTGCCGACCGAGATCAAGCGGTACACCGTGAATCGTTCTACGTTCGTACACAAGGACTCGCGGGAGCAATTCGAGCTCCGGGTGCACCGCCGGCTTATCGATATCCTGAATCCGACACAGAAGATCATTGAATCGCTCTCCAGTTTGAATTTGCCTGCGGGCGTCGATTTAGAAATTAAAATGGTTTGATCCTCTTTTGAGGAACCCGCTCCGTCGAGAGAATTCCTACTTACTCCTTTTGATTTTTTAGACAAATGCGATGGTTCCCGTCGATGGGTTCCGACCATCGCATTTGTTATTAAAAAATCCCTGCCTGCCGGTTCACCCGCCGTAGGAGGGCAGGCAGATGCAATTCGTTCGTGAAATTCTATCTCGCCTCCACTTGTGGTTCCTCAAAAGAGGATCTGCACCTGGTTGGCGTATGGAAGCTTGCCCCCTTTAGGGCGGCTTTTGCTTAGATTCTGCAGTTTTCATAAATGCTTGACAAGATAGCGTAGATAGTACTATAATTAAAGGTGATAACAGCACCTTGTAAAAATCTACTTGTATTTCGCCGTTGCGCTTAGGGCATTCATATGCGTTAAGCGCTGCGGCGAAAGATAGGACCAAACGCTCGCATGATGCGATGCGTTTAAATCCCCGCGGCACAGGAGGACGTGATGGGCACTATTTCCATGGATCAGCGTTTCTCGCTTCTCGCCAAGCTCGGTGAGAACGCCGACTGGGATTCGCTCACGAGCGAGCAGGTTCAGGTGGGCATCCGCGAGGCCAAACTCACTGGAAGCGAATTCACCGCTTTCGTCCGGAACGGCTTTCGGATGCAGATTGGTGATTTCTTCCGCGAGACGGGTGAGCTTACGCTCAGCATTCCTGCACTCCCGCGCCCGACGCTTCAAGAGCTCCAGGCGAAGTTCTCGTGGATCAAGTCGATCGAGCGGGATACCTCGCCGACTGACGCAGTGATTCTCAAGCTCGGCACCGTGCTTCGTCCCGACGAGGAACGAGTGAACGGCACCGAGTACGAGCGTCGGCTTGTCTTGAAGCCTGGTCTCTGCCTGGGCTACCAGCAGGCCGTCTGGCCCACGGAGCATCAGGACGAATTCCCGGCTTTCATGGCTCTTCTCGGGAAGATCTACATCGACTTCTCGGGGCTGGTCGTGGTGGACGGGGATGGCCGCCGGCGCGTCCCGTGCCTCGTTCGGCTTGGCTTGCGGTGGCGCCTGCACTGGTACTGGCTCGACGGCGACTTGGATCAGCTCGGGCGTCTTGCGGTCTCCTGCAAGTAGCAACTTTGGAATCTTGTAACCTTGGTTTTGTACCTTGGTCACTTGACCCCTTCACCTTCGGGCTCCGCATATCATCGCGGGGCTCTTTTTATTTGTGATACCATGATTATGGATAGTAGACGTTGCGCGCACGGCTACGGTTGTGTGCGGTCGAATTCTGCGATGGCATCTGCCAGAACGGGAGCGGACACGTTTGTTCTCGGTGTGCGATGTTATGCGCTTTAATCTGTTGCTACTTGGTGTGAAAAGTTGAGGAATTATAGATTCCGAATTCGATACAATCCTACGAGTATTCAAGGGATGGTGGTGCAGGCGGCTTTTCACACGTTCGTGGTGAACGAGGATGGCAACCGGAACGTCCCGTACCTCAATCAGAATGGCAAGCGGTGGAACCTGAACTGGAACTGGCTCGACAACGACTTGAATCAGAACGGGCGTCTTGCGGTCTCAAGCAACTGGCAACGGAAAATGTGAGCGCTCGGCGGTTAACTTCGGCTTGTGGCTTGCCGGAGCCATCCGCCGAGCATTCTGCCTACCTCATTTAACTGTTCGGAAATCAGGACATACTTTTTGTTGTCGAGTGCCTTTATCTCCCAAGCGATCTGTAAGAAAAATTTTGCGCTATCCAGTTTTGCCGAAGCTTTTTCGAGGGAAGGAAGCTTCTGATTTTTCGGTAGGCGGCTCGCAATAAGGGTCGCTTCTACAACCTCAATCAATAAAGAGTCTATTTTACCGCCAAGCGTGTAGCGGGTGTCTCTCGGGATGTGGGGTAAAAATTCATGCCACAACTTGTAGGTGTGCACAAGGTGTTGAATAATGGATAAGTTTCCTGCGGGGGGGGGGTTCATAGAAAAATTTTAGTGAAAGCTCAATTAGGCAAAACGTTTGAAGATATTATCTCGCTCGAAAATCTACTCGCGGCATGGGAAGAATTTGTGCGCGGTAAGCGCGGGAAGCGTGACGTTCAGGAATTTTCTCTTGCGCTTATGGATAACATTTTCGCACTCCACGAGGATTTGCGCAACCGTACTTACCGCCACGGCGGTTATTGGGCATTCAACATTTGCGATCCGAAGCCGCGCAACATCCATAAAGCGAGCGTGCGCGACAGGCTGTTGCACCATGCTGTCTATCGTATACTCTACCCGTTTTTTGACCGCACCTTTATTGCCGATTCCTACTCGTGCAGACTTGGCAAGGGGACGCATAAGGCACTCAATCGTTTTCACTCGTTCGCTTATGCGGTAAACAAAAATAATACGCGCACTTGCTGGGTTTTAAAGTGCGACATCAGAAAATTTTTTGCGAATATTGACCACGTGATACTTCTTGAAATTTTGGCGCAGTATATTCCCAACCGCGAAATTATGTGGCTTCTGCGCGAAGTGGTAGAAAGTTTTTCTTCTGCGCGACCGGGCGTCGGTCTTCCGCTCGGCAATCTAACCTCCCAGCTTCTGGTAAATATCTATATGAACGAGTTTGATCAATTCGCAAAACACAAGCTGAAATCAAAATGCTATTTGCGTTATGCCGATGATTTTGTGGTTATAGGTAGCAGTCGCGCATGGCTTGAGAAGCAGGTTTCGCACGTAGAAAGGTTTTTAAGAGAAAAATTAAAATTAGAACTTCACCCACAAAAAGTTTCCATACAAACGTTGGCTTCGGGCGTTGATTTCCTGGGGTGGGTTCACTTTCCAGATCATCGGGTTCTTCGCACGGCGACAAAGCGGCGGATGCTGAGGGGTATTGCGGAAAAGATGACCCCCGAAACAGTCAGTTCATATCTCAGTCTTTTGCGCCATGGCAACACTCACGGATTAAGAAAGCGGGTCGAATCTACTTTTATGCCGCAATTTTATAAAGGCGGAAGTTTTTATCTCGAAAGAAGCTATCGGACCCAGCCATAGCTTGGTTCCGCCCATGGCGGATATGGCTGGGGAGATGCAGAGGCATTCCGCTCGCTGGAAGCGGAATGACCTCGGTTCTTGTGAGGTGAAAACTGAAGCCCTTGCATAAGTTCAGAAACATATGAGACTTTTCGGATATCCGAAAAGTCATGCGCATTCATAGCAAATTGACGGGCACCAGGGGGTTTGTGAGCGCGTACAACGAGTTGACTTTTTGGGCCGACTTAGCGTACACTTTCCCCGAGGGAATATAACGTCTCAAGGGGGCCACGAGCCGGTCTTAAACGGCTCGCCCGCCCGCCTTGACTTCGTCAATGCGAAGTCGGGCAGGCTCGCGCTTCATAATACCCAAATCCTATCTGCCAGCCGTGGTAGACGGGGTTTTAGTTTGTAAGCCCCCACACCTAATTGAGATTGCGAAGTTTTGCATTCTGCGGTTTGTTTACGCAAACGTGATTTATTCATAAAACTTTGCATTCTGGGATATTTTGCGACTTCGGAAGAATACTAAATCTCAATTAGGTGTGGGGGTAAATGTAGTCGCCAATCGGTCGCGAATTGCATTTGCGAATATTCGCGAAAGTATTAGGGATTTATTTGTGAAAATGTTCATCCTCGGTCGAAAACTGAAAATGAGCCAGATTTGGAAAGAAAATAAGGTGATTCCCGTCACCGTTATTCGCGTTCTTCCGAACACAGTTTCCTTGGTGCGCACGAAAGAGAGGGATGGCTATGAGGCGGTTCAATTAATGAACGGGAAGAAGCGGCGGGAGTTCCGCATTTCGAACGAGGAGGAAAAAAATTTAAAAATGGGCGAGGAGGTAAACGTTTCTGTTCTTGAAGAGAATGATTTCGTAAGGGTAAGCGGGATTTCGAAAGGAAGAGGATTCCAGGGCGTGGTCAAGCGCTATGGGTTCGGCGGGGGCCCCAAGACGCATGGGCAGAAGAACCGCTTTCGCGCGCCGGGCTCGATCGGGAGCACGGCTCCCCAAAGAGTCGTTCCGGGGCGAAGAATGGCCGGGCGAATGGGGAACGACCGCATTACGGTAAAAAATCTTAAAGTGGCCCAAGTTGATGCCGAGCAAAACCTTTTGATGCTTCGGGGCGCCGTTCCGGGAGCGCCGGGCGGGCTTCTTGAGATCAGCCTTGTGAAAAGAAAATAATCCCTCACCCTTGGAAGATCTATTTTGAAACCATGATCCCTCACTCTTGCGCGATCGAATATAATGCAGATCTTTATGAAAAAAGTTTTTACATCTCGCCTTTTTGCCCAACTTTGATATGTTGCTTATTATGGTCGCGAAGCGACAAATCGCACAAGAGTGAGGGATGAAGACCGATCTCTATAACGTAAAAAACGAAGTGGTGGGAAAAGTCGAGCTTCCCGACGAAGTTTTTGGAACCAAATGGCGGCCGGAACTTGTCCGGCAGGTGCTTACGGCATATATGGCGAACGCGCGCAGTCCCTGGGCGCACGCGAAGGGCAGGGGAGAAGTGCGCGGCGGCGGAAGGAAGCCGTGGCGGCAGAAAGGAACCGGACGGGCGCGGCACGGCTCTATTCGTTCTCCGCTTTGGAGCGGCGGCGGAAAAGCGCATGGCCCGCAGAAGGAACGCGATTATTCCCAAAAAGTGAACGCCACGATGAGGCGATCCGCGATAGCGAGCGTTCTTTCGCGAAAGTTGAAAGATCGCGAAGTAAAAATCTTTGATTCTCTCGCTCTTTCTGCGCCGAAAACAAAAATGTTCTATGAAACCATGCGGTCCTTGGTCGGCGCCCCGAAAGGCGCGAAGGAATTGAGCGTCCTTGTGGTACCCGGGAACGGAACGACGGAGCTTTCCCGCGCGGGAGCGAATGTTCCCAAGGCAAAAGTTTCAAGCCCGAAAAGCCTGAACGCATACGACCTTATGAACCACCGGTATATTTTCCTTGAGGAAGGGGCGATCCCGGTGATCGGTTCCCATTACCACCTTGCGCCATGAACAGAAAATTTTTGATAAAAAGGCCCTCTATCACGGAAAAAGCCACTCGGTTGAACGAGGAGGGCAAGTATGTTTTTATTGTCGAGCCGCACGCAACCAAGAACGAGATAAGGAAGGCGGTCAAGGAACAGTATAAAGTTGACGTTACGCAGGTGAATATCGTTATGATTCCTCCCAAGAAGCGGCGGTTCCGCGGGCTTGTTGGGCTCCGGGGAGGATACCGGAAAGCGATCGTCACTTTGAAGGACAAACAGAAGATAGACATCGAATAACCATGAAATCGCATTCTCCCACAACTCCATCGCGCCGTTCGCTTACCAACGTTGATTACGGGGGGCTTTCCCGCGTTCGGCCGTGGAAACCGCTTCTCCGGCGGATCAAGGACCATGCGGGGAGGAATTCGCAGGGGAGAATTACCGTCCGGCACCAGGGAGGAGGAAATAAGAGAATGTATCGCTTGGTTGATTTTAAACAGAATAGGCTGGACGTTCGGGCTATCGTGGAAACGCTGGAATACGATCCGTACCGCACCGCTTTTATCGCGCGCATCAAATACGAAAATGGAACGCGAAGCTATATTCTTGCTTCCCAAGGGATGGAGAAGGGGAATGAGATCATTGTTTCCGATTCGGCTCCGCTCAAGACCGGAAATCGCATGCGTTTAAAGCATATTCCGGTGGGGCATCAGGTGTATAACGTTGAGTTAACGCCCGGGAAGGGTGGGCAGCTTGCTCGCTCGGCGGGTTCTTCCGCCGAAGTTCTTGCGAATGCGAACGGATACACGGACCTGAAAATGAATTCCGGAGAGATCCGGCGCGTATTATGGGATGGGTTTGCTTCGCTCGGCCAGGTTTCGAATTCGGAGCACAATCTGGTTACTCTCGGAAAAGCCGGCCGTTCGCGGTGGCTCGGCATTCGCCCAACGGTTCGCGGTTCGGTTATGAATCCGGTGGATCATCCGTACGGCGGGGGCGAAGGGAGGACCCAGCGCGGCACCCGGAAGCCGAAGACGCTTTGGGGAAAGGTCACGGGCGGGCATAAAACGCGGAACAAGCGGAAGCGTTCGACGAAACTTATCATTAAACGAAGAACATAAGGGTTTTGTATCCCGTTAGATATTTGCCTCAATCTAATGGGATGAACAAAACCTTACCCCGTTAGATAAAAAAATGATACATAATTTCAAAACAATGCGATTTCTTGCCACATTAAGCGTCGAAACGCTTCTTCGCCCTGGTTTTGTATCTAACGGGGTGCTCACTGTTATAAGTTGCTCAAACGGCGCTTATGGCATAAGCTTGTTTTCTCAAATAACATTCGCATGAGCCGTTCATCAAAAAAGGGTCCGTTCGTTGACCCGAGACTTTTAAAGAAAATTTTGAATCGCAAGCCGGGCGACGGCGCGGCTATTAAGACGTGGTCGCGTGCTTCCGAGATCTCGCCGGAAATGGTGGGCCATAAATTTGCGGTCCACAACGGGAAGATCTTCGTGGAGTTTTCGGTTACCGAGGAAATGGTGGGCCATAGAATGGGAGAGTTTTCCCTCACAAGGAAATTCGTCCGCCACGGAGGAAAGATGCAGCGCGAGCTGGAACAGCAAAAAACGACAACGCCCGGAGCGGCTCCCGCCGCGCCCGCTAAAAAATAAACCGATCCATGGAACGGCAAGTTGTACAACTTAATTTTCTCCGCATGACGCCGCGAAAAGTGCGCGCGGTTGGGGATCTCATCAAGGGACTCCCGGTCATCGAGGCGGAAGCGCAGCTTATGGCGCAAAGCCGGCGCGCCGCGCGTCCCATTTTGAAACTTCTTCGTTCGGCGGTTGCGAGCGCAAAAGCGAACCAGCACGCGAATTCCGAAAAGCTTTATGTCCAAAATCTTCGCGTGGACCAGGGCCCGATGCTTAAGCGGTATCTTCCTCGCGCGAGAGGTTCGGCAAGTCCGATCCAGAAGAAGATGAGCCATATAACGTTGGTATTGATGGAAAATCCGAACCTTCCGCCGCCGAGATTCAAGATAGTGATCCCCAAGAAAACAAAGCTCCCGCCGGAAAAACGGCCAAAATCGGGCAAAGAGAAAACGGTCCGCGGAGAGGAAGTTCAGCCGAAAAAGAAGTCGTCGGGATTTTTCAAGAAAATGTTCAGCCGGAAAACCGGAATGGGCAGTTAAAGATAAAAAATAAAAGATCAAATATCAAAATGACATATCAAACTGCAAAATTAGGAAGTTATAGAATCCCATCCGAAGGATACCTTAATTTTGATTTTTGTTTTCCTGCCCGTCCCTGCCTCGCCGGCAGGCAGGCGGCAGGTGGGTTAAATTTTGATTTTGAGCGATAGCGAATATGGGATCCCTCACCCTTGGAAGATTTATTTTAAAACCATGACATATTCACACAGCATTACAACCCAAGCAGAAAAAAGGTCAAAAGCAATGAGGAAAGATTGCGATTGCTTCGCGATCTTCCAAGGGTGAGGGATGGGACAAAAGATCAATCCAATATCGCTTCGGATGGGCGTCACCAAGAATTGGCCGGTGCGCTGGTTTCTTAAGGGCGGCTATAGAAAATATCTCGAGGAAGACGAAGCTATCCGGAAAACGATCCACAAGAAAGTCGGGCTAGCGGGAATCTCGGTAGTGGAGATCGAGCGCACGTCGAATAATCTCAGGGTGCTTATTAAGGCGGCGCGGCCCGGATTTGTCATTGGCCGTGGCGGAAAAGGGATAGAGGAACTTACCAAGGCGATAGAGCGGGAGATCAAAAAACTTCGGAAAACGAAAACGGCTGCGTTGAGCGTGAACGTGGAAGAGCTTAAGCGCTCCGAAATATCCGCCGTGTATGTCGCTCAGCAGATCGCATGGGATCTCGAGAAGCGCCTTCCGTTCCGGCGCACCATGCGCAAATATCTTGAGCAGGTTATGCAGAATAAAGAAACGCGGGGAGCGAAGATCCTCCTTTCGGGGCGCCTGGACGGCAAAGAGATCGCGCGCCGGGAGTGGCTTCGGAAAGGGGAGCTTCCTCTCCAGACGCTCCGCGCGGACATCGACTATGGCCAGGTAACCGCCTTTACGACATATGGGACCGTGGGAATAAAAACATGGATATACAAAGGAGAAATTTTTGCCAAGAAAAATACTGCCCGCGCCAAAACCGATAAATAAACGAACATGCTTGTTCCCAAGAAGGTAAAACATAGGAAGTGGCAGAAAGGACGTTCCCTGAAGAGAACGGTGGAAACCCGCGGACTTTCCGTAAGTTACGGAACATACGGCCTGAAGTCGATGGAATCCGCGTGGCTTAATTCGCGCCAGATCGAAGCTGCGCGGAAAACGATCACTAATTTTATGAAAAGGAAGGGAAAACTTTGGATCCGCGTATTTCCCGATAAGCCGATCACCAAGCGCCCTCCGGAGGTTACCATGGGAGGCGGGAAAGGAAGCGTGGACCATTATGTCGTTCCTATCCGCCCGGGGCGCATCCTCTTCGAAGTGGACGGAGTAACGCCGGAAATCGCGCGCGAAGCCTTGAGGCTTGCCGGGTACAAACTTCCGGTCAAATCAAAAATAGTGGAGAAATAAAATTATTTCTTTATCATGAAAGTACGAGAGATCAAAGAACTTAAGACCAAGTCGCGCGAAGATCTGCGCGCGCTTTTGGGCGAATCCCGCGAGGAGCTTCATAAGGCCAAGCTTGATGTGCGTGCGGGGAAGAACAAGAACGCGAGGGTGCTCCGGGAAACAAGAAAGAAGATCGCCCGGATCCTCACATTTTTGAACGATCACAACATATCAAATCCATGAACAAAGAAAAGAAAGCAACAATTCAGCGAAAACTCACGGGAGTTGTGGTAAGCGACCGAATGGATAAGACGCGGGTCATTCTCGTGGAACGATTCAAGCGCCATCCGAAATACCGCAAGTATTATCGGGTAACGACCAAATTCAAGGCACATGATCCGAAGAACGAATATAAGATGAACGATCGCGTGGTAATTAAGGAGACAAGGCCGATATCCAAGGAGAAACGATGGATTATTATCGGCACCGCATAATATGATACAAGAACGTTCCATTCTTAAAGTCGCAGACAACTCGGGGGCAAAAATAGTCCGTTGCTTTCGCATTCTCGGCGGAACGCGGAGGAGATACGCCGGAGTGGGAGATATTGTGGTGGCGTCGGTACAAACTGCCGAACCAAGAAAAAGCGTCAAGAAAAAAGACATCGTAAAAGTATTGGTGGTCCGGACGAGAAACCCGATCACTCGGAGCGATGGTTCGCGCGTCCGGTTCGACGAGAATGCCGTTGTGCTTGTTGACGCCAAAAAAGAGCCGATCGCCACGCGCGTGTTCGGCCCGTTGCCGAGGGAGCTTAAGGCGAAGGGATTCGAAAAATTAATGACGATGGCGGAAGAAATCGTATGATCCCTCACCTTTCAAAGATCATAAAATAATGATGTATCAACTAAAAAAGATCATAGAACGAGATTTTATCAGGCAAAAAATAACCTCGCGCTTTTTAGTCGCGGCGCGACAAATCTTTGAAAGGTGAGGGATGAAGCTAAAAAAAGGAGACCAAGTAAAAATAGTCACGGGGCGCGATCGGGGCAAGATCGGGAATGTTTCCCGCGTTTTGACGGACGGGAACGCCATTGTTATCGACAACCTGAATCTTTACAAGAAACGGGTCCGGCCGAAACAACAAGGGAAAAAAGGAGAAACTATTCTTGTGGCGCGCCCGCTTTCCGCATCGAATGTGATGCTCGTATGTTTGAGCTGTAAAAAGCCGACACGGGTAGGATTTCGCTTAGAAGGCGATACAAAAATTCGCTATTGCAAAAAATGCAAAGCAGGAACGTAATTTTATGAACATTTCTCAAACAATAAAAAAAAGAGACATGGCGGTAGCCCGCGCGTTCTTGGAAAAGATCGTAATTAACGTGGGGGTAGGACGATTAAGCCAGCAGTCGAACTTTGAAGAAAAGATTTTACCGCAGATCATGCGCGACATCGCGGTTATCGCCGGCCAAGCTCCGCGCGTACGCCGTGCGAAGAAATCGATAGCCGGATTCAAGGTCCGCGAAGGGCAGATCGTGGGGGTTTGCGTTACTCTGCGAGGCCGGAGAATGGTTGATTTTTTCAATCGGTTGATTATGATTGTACTGCCCCGCGTGCGCGATTTCCGCGGCATTGATCCCAAGGTAGTGGACAATGGCGGAGTCTTGAACGTGGGCCTTCGCGAACACCTTGTATTCAATGAGATCAATCCCGAAGAATCAACTCTCATTTTCCCTTTAGAGATAAGCGTTGTCCCGTGTCGCAGGGATAGGGCCGCTGCGCTTAAGGCGTATCGGGAACTCGGAGTTCCGCTCAAGAAAGATTAAATATCAAAAATCAAACATCAAAATGACATATCAAATTGCAAAATTAGGAAGTTATAAAATTCAATCCGGAGGATGCCTTAATTTTGATTTTTGCTTTCCTGCCCGTCCCTGCCTCGCCGGCAGGCAGGCGGCAGGCGGGTCAAACTTTGATTTTGAGCGATAGCGAACATGCCAAAGACATCCGTTATTGTCCGCAGTAAAAGGAAGCCGAAGTTTTCGACGCGCGCCGTGCGGCGATGTTTCCGGTGCGGCCGGAAGGGGGGATATATGAGAACTTTCGGCACCTGCAGGATCTGTTTCCGGGAAATGGCGACTCGCGGAGAAATTCCAGGAGTAAAAAAAGCTTCATGGTAATAAACAAAATGCAAAAATCCCGCCTCCGCCTATCGGCTTCGGACGGGCAGGCAAATATCAAAATGACAGATTAAACTGCAAAATTAGAAAGTTACAGGATCCAATCCGGAGGATACCTTAATTTTGATTTTTGATGTTTAAATTTTAATTTTTCTATGTATTACGACTTGCTGGTAAAAATTAAAAATGCCGCGTCTGC
The DNA here is from genome assembly GCA_964436785.1 of uncultured Candidatus Saccharibacteria bacterium. GTDB lineage: Bacteria > Patescibacteriota > Minisyncoccia > UBA6257 > 2-01-FULL-56-20 > CAYTEE01. The sequence continues at coordinate 9,090 of CAYTEE010000003.1, read as the reverse complement.
GCGGAAAAAACTGATCAGGGTTCCCTATGCGAACCTCGATTTTGCGGTCGCGAAAATTTTGGCAAGCCGCGGTTATTTGAAAGACGTAAAACGGAAGGTGATCGACAAAAAAGGATTTATGGAAATTGAGCTTCTTTCCCCTCAAAGCGAAGATGCGATACGCGGAGTTAAATTTGTGAGCAAGCCGAGCTGCCGCGTGTACGTCGGATATCGCGATCTGAAGCCCGTGCGGCAGGGCCGCGGGTTGGCGGTGATCTCAACGCCAAAGGGCGTTATGACGAATAATGAGGCGCGGAAGAGCAAGCTGGGAGGAGAATATTTATTCGAGATATGGTAATCCCTCACCCTTGGAAGATTTATTTTAAAACCATGATATATTTACACAGTATTACGGCCCAAGTAGAAAAAAGGTCAAAAGCAATAAGGAAGGATTGCGATTGTTTCGCGATCTTCCAAGGGTGAGGGATGAGCCGCTTAAGCAGAAAACCTATCCAGATTCCCGAAGGAGTAACCGTTTCCGTAGACGGGCTTTTGATCTCCGTTCGGGGACCGAAAGGAGAAAAAACCCTCCCGCTCTTGCCGTTCATAACGGTTCATTCCGATTCCGGGGCGGTTACCGTTCAGTCGGAACATCATATGACGCAAGCGAATATCAACACGGGAACCATGTGGTCGCTGGTTCGGAACGCCATCCAGGGAGTTTCCTCGGGATTTTCGAAAAATCTTGAGATCATGGGCGTTGGATATCGAGCCGCGATGGAAGGGGGAACGCTCGTTTTGAGCCTCGGATTCGTGAATCCTATTCGGTTTACGCCTCCCGAGGGAGTTTCCGTGATCGTAGAGAAGAACGTTATTCGCATTTCCGGCGTGGACAAAGAAAAAGTCGGTCAGGCTGCGGCCGAGATCAGGGCGTTCAAAAAACCGGAGCCGTACAAAGGGAAAGGTATCCGTTATGAAGGAGAGATCGTCCAGAGAAAAGCTGGTAAGAAAGCCGCGACCGCCGGAGCGGGAGGATAATCCCTCACCCTTTAAAGATCACGAAATAATGATGTATCAATTAAAAAAAATCATAGGACAAGATTTTATCAGGCACACAATGACCTCGCGCTTTTTGGTCGCGGCGCGACAAATCTTTAAAGGGTGAGGGATGAAAAGCGCAAATCTTTTAAATTCCCAAAGAAAACATCGCACGCGCGCCACTCGCGCAAAGGTGTTCGGTGTCCCCGAAAGCCCGCGATTTTCGGTATTTCGGAGTAATCATTTTATCTATGCCCAATTAATCAACGACAAAACGGGTGTGACGCTCACTTCCGCTTCGAGCAGGGAATTGCCAAAAGAATCCAGAAAAAAACCGAAAACGGAACAAGCCGCTTTAGTCGGAGCGCTCATTGCGGAAAAAGCGAAAAAGCTCGGTATCGTGAGGGCGGTGTTCGACAGGCGGTGGTATAGGTATCATGGCCGGGTGAGCGCCGTTGCGGAAGGCGCCCGAAAAGCCGGGCTTGTCATTTAATTACATGAGAAGGCTTCCAAATAACATAGTAAAAGACGAATTTAAGGAAAAAGTGCTCGATCTGCGGCGAGTGACCCGTGTTGTCGCCGGGGGCAAAAGGTTCCGTTTTCGCGCAACGGTCGTCATCGGTGACGAGCGGGGACGCGTAGGAGTAGGGATAGCAAAGGGACTCGATGTCGCGGGTGCTATCGGCAAAGCGCGCTCCAAAGCGAAGAAGAATGTTTTGTCGATCGAATTGATCGATGGGCGAACTATCCCGCACGAGTCGGAGGCGAAATACAGCGCGGCGCGGGTGCTTATTAAACCGGCTCGTCCCGGGCACGGTCTTCGGGCGGGCGGTTCGGTTCGTTTTGTACTTACCCTTTTGGGGGTGAAGGACGCCACGACAAAATGTTTAGGAAGGACGAATAACAAGCTTACTAATGCCCTTGCCGCCATTGAGGCGCTTAAGGCATTGCGGTCGCGGAAATCGCACGGTAGAGTGCGCGAGGACCAAAAGCAAAGCGAATAATGCAACTTCACGAATTTAAACAAAAGAATAAGATAAGAAAAATGCGCATCGGGCGCGGAGGGAAGCGTGGCACTACTTCCGGGCGCGGCACGAAGGGGCAGAAATCGAGGTCCGGTCGTGTTATTCGTCCGGCACAGCGCGACCTTATTTTGCGCATTCCGAAGAAGCGCGGGTTTCGCAACAAGCCATTTTCGGAAAAAGCCAGAGCAGTCTCGCTCTCCGAGCTCTCTGCTATTCAAGGGCCTATCACCGCGGAGTCGATCGCGCGCGCGGGCCTTTCGCGAAGGGGACAACGCGTCAAGATCCTGGGGAATGGCACAATAACGAAGCCAGTCGAGGTTCGCGGAGTTTCGGTATCCGAAAGTGCTAAACTGAAGATAGAAAAGGCGGGAGGGAGCGTAAGGGCTTGATTGAAAAATGGAATTTTTCACTATCAAACCTTACCCCATGAGATGGCGGCTTCGCCTATCTCACGGGGTGCTCAATTTTAACTACTCGCTTCGCATCGCATAAAATTGGCATGAATCCCTCACCACTGGAGGAGCAATAAATTGGATGAATCCCTCACTCTTGTGCGATTGAATATATATAATATAAATCTTTATGAAAAAAGTTTTACATCTCGCTTTTTTGCCCAACTCTGATATGTTGTTTATTATGGTCGCGAAGCGACAAATCGCACAAGAGTGAGGGATGAATCGTTTTCTTCAAATATTCCGCGTTCCTGATCTCCGCAAAAAGATCTTTATCGTGCTGGGGATCCTTGTGGTGTTCCGGGTGTTCGCGGCGATCCCTATCCCCGGCGTAGATCTCGATCGGCTCCGTTCTTTTTTTGGATCGAACCAGTTCTTCGGTTTTTTGGATATATTCTCCGGCGGAGGGCTTTCGAATCTTTCGGTTGCGATGCTCGGTGTTGGCCCCTACATTACCGCAACCATCATCATGCAGCTCCTTACGATGATCTTCCCGAAGTTCAAGGAGCTCTATTATGAACAGGGCGCGAGGGGCCAGGCAAAATTCAACCAGTATTCCCGGCTTCTCACGGTTCCGTTGGCGGCTCTCCAGTCCTATGGGTTTCTTTCGCTTTTAATAAGCCAGGGCGCGATCTCCCGGCCGGACCCGTTCAGCCTCCTGCGGAACGTTGTTGTCATAACCGGCGGCTCGATGCTGGTACTTTGGCTGGGGGAACTTATCAGCGAGCAGAAGATAGGGAATGGCATCTCGCTTATCATTTTGGGAGGTATCGTGAGTGGTCTTCCGGCGACTTTCCAGCAGGTTGTTACTTCGTATACGCCGAGTCTCCTGCCGATGTATATTGGGTTCGTGATTGTTGCGTTGCTCGTGATAGCGGGCGTTGTGTATTTGAATGAAGGCGAACGGAAAGTTCCCATTACCTACGCGAGGCGCGTGCGGGGAATGAAGCTTTATGGCGGCTCCTCGAGCTATCTTCCTCTCAAGGTGAACCAAGCGGGGATGATCCCGCTCATTTTTGCGATCTCTGTTCTGCTCTTCCCGCAGTTCCTGGTACAGATCTCTTCTATTGTTTCTCCCTCGCTCGCGCTCCAGCTGAATGGGTTCGTTACCAAGGTTATGAATAACCAGCTTATCTACGGGCTTCTCTATTTTTTCCTCGTTTTTATTTTTACGTATTTTTATACCTCCATTACGTTCGATCCGAAGGAAATTTCCAAGAACCTTCAGCGAAGCGGAGGATTTGTTCCGGGTATCCGCCCGGGAGAGAGCACGGCGAGCTTTTTCTCCCATACCATCAAGCGCCTTACGTTTTTCGGTGCGCTCTTTTTGGGGTTGATCGCCGTGCTTCCGATAATCATTCAGAAGGTCACCGGCATTGCCGTTTTGAATATCAGCGGTACGGCGCTCCTTATCGTTGTGGCGGTGGCGCTCGAGACTATGCGGCAGATTGATTCGCAGTTGACGGTGCGCGAATACGAGGGGCTTCAGTAATCTATTTACGAAACCCGCCTTGGCTTGAGAAACACGATTTGCTTCGTTTGATTTTTTGAATACCCAAGACGGTTCCCGTCGCTGAACTCCGACCATCTTGGGTATAGTCAAAAAATCCGCACTACGCTCATGTGTTTCTTACAAGCCCCGGCTTATGGTTCCGTAAATGGATTACTTCCGCCTTTGGAATAGGGGTTATCATTATACTCGTGAAGTTCTTGCTCGCCTGCGCTTATGGTTCCGAAAAGGAACCACCTCAGCCTTTTGGAGAGCCAATATTGATTTTGTAATCGCCTGTGTTAGTATCTTTTTAGATATCACATCCCAAAACTGAATAGGAGGTAGTCGTGGCTATTTATTACGTTCGCGACATCCCAGAGGTCGTTGCCGTTGTGAAGGGGCACTTTTTGAAAGTGCCAGGACTCAAGAAGGAGCCCTACGTCAACATCCGGGTCTGCAACAATCTCATCGTCTACGTCTTTGTTGACGCGGATGCTGCAAAAGATGCGCCTCGCGACCTGGTATTCCCGCCGGACGTGGGAATCACGTACAAAGATGCGGCAACGAACCTCACGAAACTCCCGCGCCTCTGGTTGGAAGAGCGGCTGGCTGAACTCCGTTCCGAGCGGGATGTCCGTGCACTTCATCCCGACTTGCATCTTGAGTTTGTCACGTTCCTTGCACATGGCAATGGCCGTGTAACACCATTGGTTGACTAGGGCGTTCCACTTCGCGCATTCGCGACCACCTGACGCCACCATTCAATGACTGAGCAGATTCATTGCTCCCCGCCGCGTCCCCGGACGCTGGCGGGTTTTTCTTTTTTGCCCGCGCTTATGGTTCAGGGAAGAACTACTTTCGCCCTTTGGAAAAGAAACTACTTCCGCCTTTTAAAAAATGTGAAGACCGCTGGGCGAACCATGCGGTCTTGTTGCGAGCGATACTTTACTTTAGGCGATCGCTCTTAGCCTTTTGTTTGTTGGTCAGTCCGACTCCGGAATCCCCGCCGCGTGCGCGGCGGTGAGGATCCGCTTGACGCGTCCCTCGATTCCTCCCAGAAGATGGTGCCTCCCGGGGGAAATGAGGAGCCACTCCCGCTGGTCGGGCGGGCATCCCCGGCGCTGGAGCGCCTGGTCGGCAAGAGTCTCGAGCTCCCGGAAGTGCCTATCGTACTGGCACCCAGGGTTGAATACATCGTGGCTCTTGCCGTACTCCGCGGCGTGGAATTTGTGCCCACCGTCCCACGCCTCTCTCATCTTGGCCACAATCTCTGTGGCCAGGGGTCCCATCTCTCCCTCCTCGAGGGAGATCCACTCCCCGCCGGCGAGCGCGGCGGCGATAGTTCCAGCTATCCTTTTCATTTTCTTTCTCCTCCATACTCCAGCCTTACAGCCGCATCAATGACCTAGGCGTATTATAACATGTATGATATATATATGTCAATAGGTTAAAAAACCAGCAAAAGGCGTGCTAAAAATACTTTTTGCTGATACAATAAATCTATGAGAAAGATCGCTGTTATTCTCTACGGGCCGCCGGGGGGAGGAAAGGGAACCCAGGCGAACCTGCTTGCGAGCGAGCTGGGGCTTATTCACTTTGAAACGGGTAAATTTTGCGAGCAGGTGGTGCACGATCCGGCGCGCCAAAAGGATAAAGTTGTAGTGCGCGAACGAAAACTTTTTGATACCGGAATATTGATGACGCCGAGTTTTGTACTCACGGAGGTCGCCCGCGCCACGAAGGAAATTGCGCGGGCGGGCTGGGGTATCGTCTATAGCGGTTCGCCGCGGACGCTTTTTGAAGCCCATGGTCTTCTCCCCGTGCTTGAGAAGCTTTATGGGAAGAAAAACATCTTCGTGGTCGGCCTCAAGGTAGATCCCCGGGATTCCATACGGCGGAACAGCAAGCGGCTGCTCTGTTCGGTATGCCGCGCGCCGCTCCTTACCAAATACTACCCTTCTAAAAATCCGAAACACTGTCCCGTTTGCGCGGGCCCGCTCTATAAGCGGACGCTCGATAATCCGGAGACGATCAAGGTGCGTTTGCGGCAGTACGAAGAGCGGACGATTCCCATATTTGAATTTATGAAAAAACGGGGGTATCGTATCTTCCCGGTGAACGGGAAGTTTCCTCCATATAAGATCTTCAGGAGCATTTATGGTCATATTAAAAACAGAAGCCGAGGTTGAGGTGATGCGCGAAGCCGGCAGGAGGCTTGCCGGTATTCTTGATGCGCTTGTGCGCGAAGTGCGCCCGGGAGTCGCGGCGGATTTTTTTGATACTCTTGCTCGGCAGCTTATACTTGAAGCCGGCTCAAAGCCCGCTTTTTTGGGCTACAATCCGGGCGGAGCGGGGAATCCGTTCCCGGCGGCGCTTTGCGTTTCGGTAAACGATACCGTAGTACACGGCATTCCTTCGCGCTATGTTTTGCGGGAGGGCGATATTTTGAAACTCGATATAGGGCTTATCTATAAAGGGTGGTATTCCGATATGGCGGTTACCGTGGGGGTGGGTAAAATTTCTCCCGAAGCACGGCGGCTCATGCGTGCGACAGAGGAGGCGCTCGAGGCGGGTATCCGGGAAGCGGTGCTCGGGAAAACGATCGGCGACATCGGGTTTGCGATAGAGGAACACGTGCGGAAGAACCGGTTCTCGATAGTAGAGTCGCTTTCGGGGCATGGCATCGGGCGTGATCTTCACGAGGACCCGAACGTTTTTAATTTTGGGAAACGAGGAGGAGGGCAAAAGCTCAAAGAGGGGATGGTGCTCGCGATCGAGCCGATGGTCGCGATGGGCTCGGGAAAGGTGCGCGTGCTTCCCGATGACAGCTATGTAACCGCGGACGGCTCTCCGGCGGCTCATTTTGAGCGTACGATCGCGGTAACCGTGAATGGGCCGCGGATGCTTACCCAGTAGAGCAACTGCGATTGCCCCCCCTCTCGATTTTCTTATCTCTACTTATACTGAATATAGAGTATAAATCCCAAAAGGTGTCTCGAAAGCCAAAAATGATAATATCTCGGGAAGAAAATTACTATCGCAGTTGTCATACTGGGCTTACCGGACTGTAGGCTCTCGCGCTACCGGTTGTTCCGGGTTTCCTGTTGCAAATATCAAGAAAAGCGGTTAAAATTTGCTCGAGATAATAGGGCGTGGAACAGTCGCCCTGCGAAGTTCACGAACTTTTATGGATAAATACTATCTTACCAAGGAACGGCTTGGGGAGCTTGCGGAGGAACTTGAGCGGCTTAAAACCGTTCGCCGGAGAGAGGTTGCCGAGCGGCTTAAAAGTGCGAAGGAATACGGCGATCTTTCGGAGAATAACGAATATACCGAAGCCCGCGAAGAGCAAGAGCGCATCGAGAGCAGAATTTTTGAACTTGAGGATCTTTTGAAGCGGGTGGTCATAATCAAAAAGAGCGAGGGAGCTGAGCATGTAACTGTTGGTTCTACGGTTACCGTAAAGTGGGACGGGAAAGTCCGCGAGTATCAGATCGTCGGTTCGAACGAAACAAAGCCGGAGGAAGGAAAGATCTCGAACGAGTCGCCGTTGGGGAACGCGTTTTTGGGCCACAGAGCGGGGGATAGCGTTAAAATTAATACGCCCAAGGGGGAGGTGATCTACCAGATAACCAAGGTCGGCTAGCTCAGGCAATTCTTTTGGCGATACCGGGCGTTCTTTTTTGCTAAAAAGCCGCCCTGCGCTCTCGCGCCGACGCGCTCCGAGAGCTACCGCTAAAAGAATTGCCTTCGCCGTTGTTATGAGAGAGGAGAATTGCTCGCCTTCGCTTATGGTTTTTCAAGGGAAAGCGTTGCCATTGTTGGGGGGGCCTGCTCGCCTACACTTATGGTTCTCCAAAGAAAAACATCGCCGTATTGGGCTTTTTGCCCATTCACTGAAATGGCATTATACTTTCGCTAGGGTAGTCCCTACTTTCTACTTGCTACTGTCTACTGCCTATCTACATTTATGCTCGAAGACTTACGCAACGAACGGCTCCAAAAGCTCAAAAAGATAAAAGAGCGCGGGATCGACCCTTATCCCGCGCGGGCGAAGCGAACCTCGACTATCGGCGAGGCATTGAAGAAATTCGGCACGCTTGCGAGGGCCCGAAAAAAGATCTTTCTTGCGGGGCGCGTGATGAGTATCCGCGATCAGGGCGGGGTTGCTTTTCTGGATCTGAAAGACGAGAGCGGGCAGATCCAGGCTGTTTTGAAAAAGGAGACCCTCGCTGATTTTGAGTTTTTGAAGTCCGTTCTCGATCGGGGAGACTTCCTTTCTGTGGGAGGGCCGCTTTTCAAAACAAAGAAGGGCCAAGAGAGCATTGAGGCAAAGGAGGCGAAAATTTTGGGGAAAAGCATTAATCCTGTGCCTAGCGAGTGGTATGGGATCGAGGAAACGGAAACGCGACTTCGGCAGAGATATTTGGAGCTATTGGTCAACAAGGAGGCGGCAGAGCTTTTCCGGAAGAAGGCGGTTTTTTGGAACGAATTCCGGCGGCTCATGCTTAAGGATGGATTTTTGGAAGTTGAGATGCCGGTCTTTGAAACAACACCCGGCGGAGCGGAGGCGGAACCGTTCAGAACGCACCATAATGCGCTCGATACCGATTTTTATCTCCGTATTTCGCTCGAGCTTCCGTTAAAAAAACTTCTCGTAGGCGGATTTGAAAAAGTGTTCGAGATCGGGCGGATTTTCCGGAACGAGGGAATTGATAAGGAGCATCTTCAGGACTACACCCAGCTTGAATTTTACTGGGCATATCACGACTACAACGACATGATGGCCCTGACCGAAAAAATGTATAAGTTGGTGATCAAGAAAGTAACCGGAGGGTTTACCCTCCCAATTTTTGCGAAGCAAAATTTGGGAGGGCTTACGACAATCTACAACGGGCAAAAAATTAATTGGGCGAAAAAATGGCCGAAGGTGGATTATGTGGAACTTTTTAGAGAAACGAATAAAATTGATCCGTGTTCCGCGAGCCGAGACGAGCTTTTGAAAAAAGCGCAGGAGTTGAAGTTAAGCCCAGAGGCGAGTGCCGGGAAGGGGCGGCTTATTGACCTTATTTTCAAAAAAACCGTCCGCCCGACGCTTATTGAG
>CAYTEE010000002.1:0-35476 GCA_964436785.1 uncultured Candidatus Saccharibacteria bacterium | reverse complement strand
ACATGCAACGAATTTCCGCCGATCTCGGCTTCGAGAAGTTTTATCCGCTTTCCGTCTTTTAGGGTGTATACGCCCGGTTCCGGGTTTAAGGCCCTGATCGTTCGCTCGATCCGTTCCGCGAGGGAACGGTCGTTCCGGCGCGCGCGCTCAAGTTCTTCCATGGGAATATGCCCGTCTTCGGCGGAGAATTTTTTGGTGAACGTGGCCTGCGTTTCGTCCTGGGGAACCGGCGTGAATTCTCCGCGTTCCCACTTTGGAAGCGCCCCAATAAGCAGATCTGCGGACAATTCCGCAAGGGCGCGCGCGAGCGCTTCGTAATTTTTCCTCTCTATCGGAACGGATGCTTGCGCGAGGATACGGCCATGGTCAACCTTCTCGTCCAAAAGAAATATGGTGGTTCCGGCGTTTTCGTCTCCGTTTAGGATCGCGGTCTGGATGGGGGTTGTGCCGCGAAGCTTCGGAAGGAGAGAGGGATGCACGCCGAGCACGCCCCGCGGAGGCAGGCTGATAATATCCGCGGGAAGTATCTTCGCATACGCGGCTACGATAAAAAGATCCGCCGCGATCCCGCGCAGTTCTTTAAGAAAATCAGAGGTTATCGTCTCCGGCTGGAGTACGGGAATGCCGTATTCGCGCGCTACGCGCTTCGCCGGCGGGGGAGTGATGACTTTTTTCCGTCCGAACGGGCGATCGGGGTTAGTGACGACCGCGAGAGGTATGAGGCCGCCCGTGCACAGTTTCTGGAGGATGATCGCCGCAAAATCCGGCGTTCCGAAAAAAACATATTTCATGATGAATTTCTAATTAACCTAATTCCTAATTGGTCTAATTAATCGCAAATGACTGAATGACCAATTTTGACATTAGATATTTTGGCATCGGGATTTGATTAGAAATTAGAGCAATTAGGTCAATTAGTCATTAGCCAGTTGGCTTTTCTTGCGCAGGCGCTCCGACTCCGGGATTTTATAAATCATTTTTGCCTTGTCGATAAAGAGCGCGCCGCCCAAGTGATCTATCTCATGCTGGAACACCCGCGCGAGAAGCCCCCACGCTTTTATCTTGAGCGGCTTCCCGCCCTTGTCGAGCCCGCTTATCGTGATCTTTTCCGGCCTCGGCACGGAGCCGAACATTCCGGGGACGCTTAGGCACCCTTCTTCAAAATCCACCGTGCCGCTCGATTTTTTTTCGATCTTCGGGTTGAAAACCGCGTAAAACTTATTTCCTCCGTTTTGGTCCGGAACTTCGGCGACGAAAACCTTGTGCGGGATGCCTATCTGATTTGCGGAAAGGCCAACCCCGTTCGCCTTGCGCATGGCCTTTTTCATGATCTCGATAAGCTTTTTGACTTCCGCGGGATCTGCCGGGAACCGGAACTCTTTGGTCGCTTTGCGCAAAAACCGCTCCTCTTTCCGGTCGGCTATTTTGAGTATTTTGGGTTCCATGTCATTTTTTTGTGATAATGCGCATAAAATATGCGCCGCGGTTCTTTATGTTCTGTTTTTCGCGCACCAATTTGGCGATGCGGAGAAGTTCTACGTGCGTTGTTTTTTTCTCTTTCGCTATTTTTATATAGAGCGCTTTATGCCCCCGATCGTTCAAAATGTCGGCGATCTCAAGCCCGATAAGCTGATATTCCCGATAGACCTTGGATTCCTTGCCGCGCTTTTTGAGGGTCTCGAGATACCCATTCGCCATATAGTTCCTATGGTATTACGTTTTTCCCCAAAAAGATAGACACGCGAAGCGGGAACGGGTATACTGAACGGTACTGTCTACCATGAGTGAGATTTTGAAACGGCGGATCGCTCTCGGTGCTATTTTTTTGGCGCTCCTTGTTGGAGTGGGGATGGTTTCGTTCTATTCCGGATTCCGTTCCGGGGCCGAATTTCCGAAAACCCTGATCATAAAGGATGTCTCGGGGATCGATTCGCCGAAATCCTCCGCACCCACCAACTTCAGCACGTTTTGGGAAGCATGGGATACGATCAATTCGAAATATTTAAAGAGCAAGGACATAGGCGGCGAGGCGAGGGTATATGGAGCTATCCGCGGATTGGTCGGATCGTTGGGCGATCCGCACTCCGAATTCTTTTCGCCGCCGGACAATAAAAAATTCCAGGAAGATATCGAGGGGAACTTTGGCGGGATCGGCGCGGAGATCGGCATCAAAAATGAGCGCCTCCTGATCGTCGCGCCGCTCAAGGATACGCCGGCGAGCAAATCCGGGCTCCGCCCGGGGGACTACATCATAGAGATCAATTCAACTTCTACAACCGGCCTGCAGGTCAACCAAGCGGTTCAAATGATCCGCGGGAAAGAAGGCACCGCGGTAGTTCTTTCTATTCTGCGGGACGGCTGGGAAGAACCAAAAGATTTTAAGATCACTCGCGAAGTAATCAGCGTTCCCACGCTGGATTTCGAGATGAAGGGGGATATCGCGCACGTGGAATTCCACAGCTTTAACTCGAATCTTACGAGTCTATTTTACAACATGACCCAGAGCGAGGAGTTCAAAGCGGCGAAGGGAATGGTTCTCGATCTTCGCAATGACCCGGGCGGTTATCTTGGAGTAGCGGTAGATATGGCGGGGCGGTTTCTGCCGCAAAACACGCTCGTGTTAAGTGAAGAGGGAACTGACGGAAAGCGCGTCGAATACCGCGCGAAAGGGGATGCCGCGCTCACTAATTTCCCCGTCGTTCTTTTAGTGAACGAAGGGTCCGCTTCCGCGTCGGAAATTCTGGCCGGCGCTCTTCGAGACCAGCGGAAAATAAAGATAGTGGGGAAGAAAACGTACGGAAAGGGAACTGTCCAGGAAATTATCGAGCTCCATGACGGGTCCTCGTTGAAACTTACCATTGCCCACTGGGTGCTCCCGAGCGGAAAGATCCTCGAAGGAGACGGGCTTAAGCCGGATGTCGCGGTCGAATTGACGGATGCGGACATCAAAAAAGAGCTGGATCCCCAACTTGATAAGGCGATCGAAGTGCTCCGCGGAGAAATTTCCAAGTTATAATCTGCTGGGTTTTTTAGGAATTAAATGCGAGTCATTCTTCTTCGGGACGTCAAAGATGTAGGAAAAAGGTTCGACGTGAAAGATGTTTCCGACGGATTTGCGCGGAATTTTCTTTTTCCCGGAAAACTTGCGGAAGCGGCAACGCCCTCCGCGCTTCGGGCGCTTCACGCGAAACGGCGGGAGCATGAGAAGGAAGAATCCGAAGCGCTGAAACATTTTACCGCCATTACCGAACGGCTTAAGGAGCGCTCGCTTATTTTTCCCGTGAAGGCCACGGACGATGGAGTCGTATTCGGATCGGTTACAAAAGAGATGATACTTTCCGCGCTCCGAGACGCAAAGTTACTGACAAAAGAGCGACTCGAAATTCACATGGACCATCCGCTGAAGAAACTCGGCGAGCACAAAATAGAAGTCAGCCTAAAAAAAGGAGGGAAAGCCGTAATACGGGTTACACTACAGCGACAACCGTAGCCGTGCGCCGCGAGCCGTCGAATTTTATTTTATTTTTTGTGGAAAATTTTACTATGCCGCTTTTCTTGGCGTAGAGCGTGTCGTCGCCTCCGCGGAGAACGTTTGCGCCGGGCAAGTATTTTGTCCCGCGCTGGCGGATGATAATTTGCCCCGGCATCACTTTGTGGCCGTCTTGTAACTTAACCCCGAGCCGTTGGGACCGCGATTCTCTTCCTAATTTAGTTGAACCCCCTGCTTTGGTATGTGCCATCCCTCACCTAAAAAGGATTGCGAAGCCCCCGCAAGTCCTTGTTATATTTTTTGACCTTGATTTTTGCCTGAATCATAGTTGTTTGGGTAATGCTTTGGCTTCGATAAAATTGTTTATCCTTTTTGGGTGAGGGATTTAAATTTTAGAGCGATAGCGAAAAAATTTAACTAGAAAATGCCATCCCTCTCCAATTTTGCCTTCTCTTGAAGTAAAAACCCAGAATCACCAAACGGCATACATCTTCGGAGCGACGCAGTGTCCGAATAGGACCGCCTACGGCGTGCGTCGCCGTGAAAGTATCGGCAAAATTGGGGACGGGATGCCATTCCTTTGTTATAAATAAAAAAAGTGGTGCTGGACAGCAGATTGCAGATGAAGGAGGTAGAGGTTGGTCTTGGAGGACCCATCTCAAAGCCAGTTCCGATCTGCTGTCCAGCGGGTCAATTCTATTCTATAATGGACCAATATGTCAATCGCCACCCAAAAACTTGTTTTCGATATTGAAACAATAGGAGAGAACTTTGATTCTCTCGATAGGGCAACGCAGGAAAATCTTACCCGCTGGATCAAGCGCGATTCTATAGATGAGGAGGACTACAAAATGGCGCTCGAAGACCTGAAGAGCGGCCTTGGATTTTCTCCCTTGACGGGCGAGATCGTCGCGATAGGAATGCTCGATTACCACAAAAACGAAGGGGCGGTATATTTCCAGGCGCCCGGATCGAAGCTCACCGAAACCAAAGAAGAGGGGGTTTCGTTCAAACCAATGGACGAAGAGGAAATGCTCCGAAAATTCTGGGAAGCGGCGCGGCATTATCAGGTGTTCATTACGTTCAATGGAAGGAGTTTTGACGTGCCGTTTTTGATGATCCGCTCGGCGATAAAGGGCATCCGTCCCACGAAGGACTTGATGCGCGGGCGCTATTTATATCAGCATAATCCGGAGGCGCTCCACATCGACCTCCTGGAACAGCTTACGTTCTATGGTGCGAGCCGGAAGAAAGGAAGTTTGCACTTGTGGTCGCGGGCGTTCGGCATCGAGAGCCCAAAGGCGGGCGGCGTGACGGGCGATGATGTTGCGCCACTTTTCAAGAAGAAAAAGTATCTTGAGATAGCAAAATATAATGTCGGGGACCTGCGGGCGACGAGCGCGCTATACGAAAAGTGGGAGAAATACCTGCAGTTTTAGAGAATAGATCAAAAATCAAATATCAAAAATGAAAATTAGAGATTATGCAGTGGCGCATAAGAGGGAAATTATTTTCACGCTGATTATTTTTCTTGTTGCGACGCTAAGCTTCGGCCTGGGTTATCTCGCGAATCGCGAATTCAATCACGCGCCGATCGTGATAGAGAAAAATTCGGCGGAATAACATGCGGAAGGCGAGGATCGCGGTTCTTTTCGGCGGCACTTCATCGGAGCGCGCCGTTTCGCTTGATACGGGAAAAAATATCCTCAAAAATCTGGACCGGAAAAAGTACATTCCGGAGCCGGTTGTTATCGGGAAGAACAGGAGGTGGAAGATACAAGGGAAGGAACTGGCGCCCCCTGATGCCCTTAAATTGGCCAAAAAACGGGGTGTAGAGGCGGTTTTTGTCGCCCTCCATGGGAAGTATGGGGAAGACGGAACAATACAGGGTTTGCTTGAGTTTTTCGGCATTCCCTATACCGGCTCCGGAGTACTCGCGAGCGCGCTTGCGATGGATAAGGTCCGCTCGTCCGAGCTCTTCGCGTTCCATAGGCTTTTGGTTCCCAAGTTCTCCGCATTTTCGAAAGAAGATAGAAGAAAAATATTCTGGGCCGGAAGATTCCCCGTCGTGGTGAAACCGGCGGACGGAGGATCGAGCGTCGGGGTTTCTATCGTGAAAAGAAAAAGCGAACTCCCGCGCGCGATAAAAAAAGCATTTGCCGCTTCGGAAATCGTGATGCTCCAGGAATACATTCGCGGAAACGAGGTAACGTGCGGAGTTCTTGATGTCGGAAGAAAACCCTTGGCGTTTCCGCCAACACAGATCATCCCGCAAAAGAGGGGATTCTTTGATTATCATGCAAAATATGTTCCGGGCGCGAGCAGGGAAGTAACGCCGCCGGAACTTCCAAGAGAAATTATCCGGAAAATTCAAAACGCCGCTCTTTTGGCGCACCGTGTTCTCGGTTGTTCGGGATTATCGCGAACCGATATGATAGTGAAAAACAAGAAAATTTATATGCTTGAGACGAACACGATCCCCGGAATGACGGAAACAAGCCTTTGCCCGCAGGCGGCAAAAGCGGCTGGGATCGGCCTTCCGGAATTATTGGACAAGATCATCCAGGGGGCCCTTCGGCGGAATACTCGCTGAGTTTTTTATTTTATTAAGTCCTTTCCTACCAGATCTTCGGTCTTCCTCGTCTGGCCGAATATAATAACGAGCGCGATAAGCCCGCCCAGGATTCCCAGGTCGCGGAAAGTTATGGAATTAATTCCGGTTCCTCCCAGAAGAAGGATTCCCGCCATTTCGACTGCCGCGAAGACCGTGATGATCTCAAGGACTGCCGGCCGTAAAAACCACGCGAGAAACGCAAGCGCGAAGACGACTTCTCCGATCGCCTGCAACTTGAGATAAGTTTCAGTATCAAATCCAAGCGACGTTACGGCGCCGGAAAACCAAGAGGGGACTGCCCACGCCCAATTCTGTGGAGCGCTAAAAATACTCACGCCGGAATAGAAATACATCGCCGCAAATCCGATGCGGAGCGTCCACTCGGGAGAAATTTTAAAGAAAAAATTCATAAGGGCTTTATGAAATTTACTTGCCCCGTTCCCTCTAATTATACCCGATTCGCTATCGGGGATCCTCGACCCACGACGAAAGTCGGGGTCGGGACCATTCCCACTCTATAAATAACCTATTTTCTTCAGCCAAAAATCGTTTTCCCATTCCCATAGTTTTTTCGCGCCCAAAAACGCTTCAAAATCGTCCTGCCAATAGGGGAATTCCTGAAGCTCTACGACGCCTTGCATTTCACCCCAGTCGTGTTCACCCCCGGAACACGCCTTGCCGCCCCTGTTGTTATTTTTTACTTTTTCTCTTCCGCCTTTTGTACGAAGCGTTGCCGTACAGCGAAGACACTTCTGGATCTGGTCTATGCGGAGTATCCAGCGCGTTTGAAGATGCTGGAAATCGTTTTTTAGCGCTTCTACGTACGCCGCCGTTTGAAGATTATAGTCGCGATAGATACCCTGCGAGGTTTTGATGTCGAGAACGCCAAATTTGCCGTCCAAGAGCGCGAGCGCATCTATCGTTCCCGCGTAGCGGTGATCGGTATGGAGGATCCGCCGCTCGACCCACTCGGGAGCGGTTTGGACATTATTCCGTTCCAAGAAATTCCGAAATGCGGTGACTGCCGGCAGGATAGAAGGATCGATCTCCGGCTCTTTTCCCAAAAGTATCGCTTCCACGACTTCATGCACCAGCGTTCCTTCCTCCGCGGATTTTGTGGTTATATTTTGCGCCGCCTTGTAGTTTTCCGCTTCCCCGTAGAACCAAAGAAGCGCCGGCTTGGCTTTAATAGAGACTATCTTCGTGACACGCGGATACCACACGCCGTCTATCGTGTACCCACTTGCCTCCTTAAACCCCTCCGCGTCTTTATATGAATCGAACATCCGAAGAATTATACTGCGCGCTTCCTCTTTTTGTCTAAAAGAAGCGGTGTATAGTTTGCTATGTCGCCCGCGCCCATCATTATGAGGATAGGTAGTAGGTAGTAGGTGGGAGGTGGGAGGTGGGAGCGCAAAAATTCTTTAATTCGTTCTGGGTTTGAAATATAATAAACCTCTTTTTTGGGGTATCGTTTTTTAATGGATGCGGCAAGGCGCTCCGAAGTCCAAGTTTTATATCTCGTATCGCGCCCGGCAACTTCGTAAACCGGAAGGAGAATGAGAGTATCGGCATCGTGGAATGAATGGATGAATTCGGGGTAAAGCGCCTTCAGGCGCTCGCCCTGGTGCGGCTGATACACACAGATTATCTTCCTTTTCGGGAATTTTTCCTTGAACGCCTCAAGTGTTGCTTTTATTTCCGTGGGATGATGGGCATAGTCGTCGTAGACGGGTAGGCGGTAGGGAGTAGGCGGTAGGGAGTAGTAGCCGCGGAATTCCATCCGGCGCCACGCTCCGCGATAACCGGCGAGCGCTTTTAGGGCATCCTGTTTTTTTATGTTTAATATCTTCGTCGCGAGAGTGTACGCGGCAATCGCATTTGAAACATTATGCTCCCCCGGAATTTTAAGAACGTTCCGTATCTGTTTCGCTTCCGGGCTTTTTAGCGAATACCAGAGGACGCGGAGCGAATTGCGTTTTGCGAGGCGCGCGATAGGGGAGTGGAGGGAGCGGAGGTTTTTATCGTCGCGGTTTACCACGAGCGCTCCGCCATTTTTTATTTTCGCAAAAAATTTCAAAAACGCTTTTTTTATGTTCCCAAGGTTCTTGTATACATCAAGGTGTTCGCGGTCGAGCGTGGTCGCGATTATCGCGGCAGGGGAGTAGTTCAAAAAAACAGCTTTGTAATCGTCCGCTTCGAGCACCAACAATTTGCTTTTGCCCGAACGGAAATTTTTCCCGCCGAACTCCTTGAGCTTCGTTCCTATGACGACATTCGGATCGAAACCGGCGCGGATAAGAATGAGGGCGAGCATTGCGGTCGTGGTGCTCTTCCCGTGGCTTCCGGTAACCGCAAGCGTCTTATATGCCTTAGTAAGGCACCCAAGGGCCTGGGGATATGAAAGCGGTACGATTCCCCGCCGTTTTGCCTCTATAAGTTCGGGGTTTTGGGGCTCTATCGCCTCGCTAAATACCACCATATCCACCCGGGAGGGGAGACCTGCCTGCCGGCAGGCAGGACCACCCTTTTTATGCCCAATTTTGACCTTTACGCCCTCTTTCTCGAGTTCTTGAGTAACTGAGCTCCCCGCTATATCGGAGCCCGAAACAGCCCAATTTTTAGCTAAAAACCAGCGCGCAAGGGCGCTTATGCCGATCCCGCCGATACCAATAAAGTGGGCGTGGAGTTTTTTGCGGGCTGATTGCGTGCTTCTCATAATAACAAGGGGACGGTGTTTTTCTCTATTCTATATGTCGCCCATTGTTTCTTTTACGTCACATGATTCTCTGTGCTTATCCATTAGCCACTTCCATTCATGAGTACGACCCTTAAATTGCTTCATCTGCTCGTGAATTTCCTTTAATCTCCCTATATCTCTTGGTTTATAAACTGTTCTTTGAAAACCATCTTTCCCAATTTCTGCATTTATTTTTATTCGTTGATTCCTCTTAATAATTTCTACCGCTTCTCTCCATAATTCAAAATCGAACAGCTTTTTTGCATGAAGTGGATATAGTTCGAAAAATGGCACTATTTTATCAATAAGATCACCAACATGATTCACCGAATACCTTACAGAGCCTCTTTTACTAGTACTAATTCTCCCACATCCAATAGTCTCTTTAATACTCTCAAGAATTTCTTTGTCGTCTTCGCGAAGCATAATTGCAAATTCAATATCCCAATAAAAATATACAGGAGTATTTTTCCTATTAAGCTTAATGTCGCGTCTGAATTTTAGGGCAAAACACCCCTCACCATCGACGAAACCAGCAATATAATCTCCAGGCAATTTCATTTGCTCTCAGTATAGTAGAAGTCGCACAATAAATCAATGCGACAAAAACTATTTATTCTCGGCTATGGACGAGAGCGAGTCAAAGTATATGATTGGGTCCGTATCTTTTCCTTCCGGAGACGGTCCGCAGGACTTGTTGTCCTCAACGCGGAACGTGCCGGACCGGAAAACCGTAACGTGAAGATGCGGAGCCGTCGAGAGTCCCGTGGATCCCGAAAGTCCGATCGCCTGCTCTTCTTTTATCTTTTGCCCCGTTTTTACCTGAATGGCGCTCAGATGCGCATAAAGAATGACTGCGCTGTCTTCCGTGTTCTTTACGGCGGCAAATTTTCCGTATCCGCGGCGCGGGCAATATTTATCCTGGTCTCCGGTCATGACCACGGTTCCGGGCATCGGCGAGTGCACCGTGGACCCTGTGCGAGCGGCGATATCTACGCCGTTGTGCCACCGGCTCGGGTATCGGAGCTGCGCGAACCGCGTTGCACCGTACCCCTGGGAAAGGCGGACCCTTCGGAATATCGAGGCGAAAAAATCAAAATCAATAGGCTCCCCTCTTGTTTCTTTTTGCCAGAAGGGAATAGGCGGAACTATGGAGAAAAGCCGCGAGTTGGGTGATAAAAAAAAAGACCGAAGCGCGAGCTGTCCCGATATGATCACCACAAGAAGCAATATGACAAAAAAATAGACACGTAGCATTTGATATTACACTTTTGCCAGAAGCCATTGCAGCAGTTTTATGAAGGCATTAAATATCCAGATAAAAATGCCGATGATCGCTTTAAGAAATTGGCTGATGCTTATTCCGGTTATTTCCTGGAATCGCGCGTCGAAACGGGACAGGAATTCGCCGAGATCGAAATTGCTATGGAAGCTCGTATTAGAGGGGTTGTTTCCGAGATCGAAATTGCTGAATTGCGTTTGCGTTGGTTCGCCGGACCCGCTCCCGCCTGCTCCGACATGGGTTAAACTTTCAAAAAATGAGCCTATGGGGTTTAGTATGCTTTGGAAAAGCCCCCCGATATCGAACGATGGCGCCGGCGGCATTTGCCCTTCTCCGTGCGCGATCTGCGCGTTAAAAAGCGCCGCAGAGAAGATAAAAACGAATGCCGCAAAAATTCCAAGAAATTTTTTTTTCATATATTTGCGCGCTTGCCGAGTTCTTCCCTGGCGATAACCCGGTCGTCCCACGCGATTTCCCTCCCTCCGCTCATCACCATGGACTGTTCGGCTCCCTTTCCCGCTATAAGAACTATATCCCCTTCCTTCGCCAAAGAAAAGGCCTTTGCCATCCCCGCCCGGCGATCCTCGATAACAAAGAGCTTTTCCCCTCTTTTCGCGCCGGCTTCTTCGGCTCCCCGGGCCACGTCCTCGAGAATTTCCTGCGGATCATCGTCGTACGGGTCGTCGTTCGACACGATAACAAGATCAGCCAGCTCCGCGGCCAGGCGCCCCATCAACGGCCGCCTTTTTTTGTCTCTCCCGCCTCCCGTCGCGCCGAACAGAACAATGACCTTCGAAGAACGCGACTTCTTCATTACGTGCACCGCGCGAAGAGCCGCCTCGATGCTCACCGCGTCGTGCGCATAATCCACAAGCACCAAGAACGGCTGTCCGGCTTCGATGGATTCCATTCTGCCAGGGACGCATTTGAGCTGTGAAATGCCTTGGGTGATCGCTTCCTGTTCGATACCCAGGGCGGAGCATAGCGCGACGGCGGCAAGGGCATTGGGGACGTTGAACGCTCCTCGCATGCGCAATTCGTATGTATCTTTCCCTACGCGGAAAGTAATGTTCGACTGACCGACGCGGATATCTTCTCCGCGGCAATCGGTGGCATGTTTTATGCCGTATGTAATCTTCTTATCCGCTTCGCATTGGATAAAATCTTCGCTGAAATCGCTATCGGCATTCACAACGATGGTCTTGGGGACTTTTTTCCCGTTCAATATCTTCCGCTTTCCTCCCGCAAGTTTTTTAAAAACCTCGAGGTGCATACGCTTACAGCGCTCAAAGCTCCAGCCATGCGCCGCGGCATATTCGGGGTAAACCACGGTGAGCACCGCCGCGTCGTACGAAATTCCTTTATGGCGCCACTGTTCAACTCCTTCGGATGGGGTTTCCACGACCGCGTATTCGCATCCGGCACGCTTCATGTCGGAGAGAAGTTTCTGGAGAACAAAACGCCCCGGCATTGTCATGTGATAGGGGTTCAAGAACTCCCTGTCCCCTATTCTGATATTGGCTGTTCCCGTAAGCCCCGTTTTGTGGCCGGCGGCGGTAAGGCACGACCAGATAAGATTCGCCGTTGTTGTTTTCCCCCGCGTTCCAATAACGGCGATCACCGTCATTTTTTTTGACGGGAATCCGAACCAAAGCGCGGCGAGATACGCGAGCGCCAAGTGATAACCGCTTAAAATAAATTTTGGAGCTAATAAGCGGAGGATTTTCTTCATCCCTCACCCTTGTGCGATTTGTCGCTCCGCGACTATAGCTGGCGGCCTATTAGCCTCATCCATAAAAGTGGAATATAAAACTTTTTTCATAATAATTTGTATTCTATGTATGCGTGATCGCACAAGGGTGAGGGATCCATTATTACCGCGCAGCGGAAACCCGGGAAGAATCAAGGTAGCGAAGCGGACTTATATCTCCGCCGACCGGCATCGGCCCGCACGAACGCGACGGTTTTGTCCCTTCTGGGCTTGTCCCTTGGGGAATGGTTTGAGTGGCGAATACGGTGAAGTGAAGATGCGGCCCGGTCGCATAGCCGGTTTTTCCGAGATATCCGATAACGTCTCCCCTTTTCACTTCCTGGCCGATACTCGTCCCGATCCTCGAGAGATGGGCGTAAAGCGTTGTGAGTCCGTTCTGATGCTTGACGACGACAAATTTTCCATAGGCGCCTTTGTAGCAAAATTTATCCTGGTCTCCCGTGTTTATCACCGTCCCGTCTTCTGCCGCATAAATTTCGGCTCCCAGGGCAAGGCCTCCGATATCGATCCCATTATGCCGCTTTCCCGCATATGCCTGAAGGGCAAAATCCGTGGCGCCATACCCCTGTGTAAGCCTTCCTCCATTTACCGGCCAGAGAAGCACTCCCGGCTTGGCGCCCGGGAGAAGATTAGGGTCGATGTTCGCCCGCAGTTCGGCGTCTATCGCTTCGATCTCGGCGGCGATATCTTCCTGGAGTTTTTTAAGATCGGCGACTTGTTTCGCATACACCGTTTCTTTGTTTTTCGTCTGTGTAAGAAGAGTTTGCCTTTCGGTTTGCTGTTCCTGAAGAATAACCTTCCGATTCTGAAGATTTGCCTGGTGCTGATCCGTTTGGGCTTTCTTATTATTCGATTCGGAGACCTTTTTTGTCAGTTCTTCGTGCAGCCCTTTCAGGGTCTCGACGTCCACAGAAAGCTTTGAGTTCAAGTCGTTCAGGGATTGCGCCTGCATCACGCTGTCCGCAAGACTTGCGCTTTTCAAGAAGGTGATGAGAAAACTTCTGTCTCCGGCGCGCTGTAATTCGCGGAAGATCTGCGCGATCGCCGCCCGTTTGTCTTTCGTCGACGCGTTGATGTCTTGGATATCAAACTGGAGGGTTTTGACCTCTAGGCTTAATTTCTGGATGGTGATCTCGTCCGATTGGATATTGAGTTTCAGCTGATTGGTGTTGTATTGGATGTTATTCAGTTCTTTTTGAAGGCCTGTTTTCTGGGTTTGGGTTTCATTGAGGGTTTTCTGGGATTGCACAAGCTCCTGATTAACGCGTTCCAGATCTTTCGCCCGGAGTTCGATCTGCCGTTGCAAAGAATTCCGCATGGATTCGGTGGTCGATGCATTCGGATCGAACGCGTCGGAGCTGGTTGCGGCTTTCGCCCCAATTCCCGTAAATGTCCCCGCAAGCAGCAATAAGGCCGCCATAAAGGCGCATCGTTGTTTTATCGTTGGCATCATTTTAGTTTTTCGATAGCGGAAGATATCCGCCGCGTCGTTTCATCGTGCCCTAAGATCTCCATAATATCCAACGGGTCGGGGGACGCTTTCTTTCCCGAAAGCGCGGCTCGAAGCGGCCATAACACCGATCCCCTTCCCTCGCGCGCGATAAGCTCGCCAAGTGCGTGTTCGATCGTATCGCGTAAAAATTTTTTCTGCGGAATCGCCCGGAGGATAGAGAGAGATTCCTCAAGGGTGTGCTGTGTTTTCTCCGGCGTATCATTCTGCCACGCGAGGAGGCCCGCTTCGTATTCCGGAAGCGAGAAAAAGAAATCCGCCAGATCAAAAAAGTCGGCAAGCCGCGCGAGGCGGCCCTGCTCGAGCGTGGCGATCTTTTCAAAAGATGCACTGTCCGCCACCGTCCGTTTTTCTTCTTTCGCGAATTCCCGTATCCGTTTTACGAGCTCTTTCGGTTTCAGGGATTTTATATGTTCTCCGTTCACCCAGTCGAGTTTTTCTCCGCTCCATACCGCGCCAGATTTTTGGACCCGCTTGAGGTTGAATTTCGCGAGAAGCTCGTCTTGCGTAAAAACCTCCTTATTGTCCGTCGGATGCCACCCTAGAAGCGCGAGAAAATTCACCATCGCTTCGGGGAGATATCCGCGCGCCTTGTAGTCTAAAAGAGATGTTTCCATATCGCGTTTTGAAAGCTTGGCTCTCGCGCCGGAGAGAATAAGTGGAAGATGGGCGTAGACCGGTTCCAAGAATCCCAGTGCGCGCTGAATGACGATCTGCTTCGGCGTGTTCGATAAGTGATCCTCTCCGCGTATCACGTGAGATATTTTCATTTCTTCATCGTCGACGGCAACGGCAAAATTATAAAGGGGTGTATGTATATCTTTCGCGATCACTATGTCCCCGATAAGATTCATATCGAACGAAACCGTTCCCCGGATCAGGTCTTTGACCTCGACAATTCCTTCCGGCATGCGGAAGCGGATCACTTGCGGGCTCTTTCCGTGCGGCGGCGTTTTTTGCTCCCGGCAGTGCCCGCTGTATCGCGGCGGGAGGCCTTCCGCCAAAAGACCCTGCCGTTCGGCTTCCAATTCCTCCTTTGTGCAGTAGCAATAATATGCCCGTCCCTCGCGGAGCAGCCGTTCAAGGCTCTTCTCGTATATTTCTACTCGTTCGCTTTGGCGATACGGCCCATATTTTCCTTTTTCCTTCCCGTGGTTTCCGTCGGGGCCCTCATCCCATTCAAGGCCGAGCCAGCGGAGCCCATGCGTGATAGAATCCTCGAATTCGCGGCGGGAACGTTCCCGGTCCGTATCTTCGATGCGGAGTATGAATGATCCGCCATGCTGGCGGGCGAAAAGCCAATTAAAAATGGCGGTTCGCGCCGTTCCCATATGGAAAAAGCCGGTCGGACTGGGCGCTAATCTAACTCGAACTTCGCGTGTTTCGGCCGTCATTCCTTAATAATACCACGGAATTGCAGAGATTTTAATGGGCTAGCCGACAACCGCAAGAATCTCCTTCGCTATCGTCTCGGGGATCTGCGGATTGAAAGACGCGCGCGCGGCCGCTTCCATTTTTTCCCGCACATCGGCGTGTTCAATAATATCGGAAAGCTCGCGGACAAAAATTTCGTGTACGAGATTCACCTCCTCGATGACCTTCGCCGCTCCGCTCTTTGCGTATTCGTACGCGTTCGCCCGCTGGTGATCGTTCGCCGATGCCGGCAAGGGGTGCGGAATAAGGATAGAGGGCTTGCCGAATGCTGCGATGGTCGATATCGCACCGCTCCCCGCGCGGCTTACTACCGCGTCCGCCGCAATGAACACGAGTTCAAATTCATTCTCCAGATACGGGCTGATCTGATACGGGAATGTTCGTTCGTCTCCAAGGGATGGAATCCGCACCACATCCACTTTCATTATTTTTACGTCCGGCCGAGCCGCGCGGGCGAGCTTTTCGATCTCCGCAAATTGCCCCTCGCCGGTTTGATGCGCGATCTGCGTTACCTGAAGAAGAGAGGTAAGATTACTCACCACAAACTCGTTGATCTTTGCCGACCCCTGGGAACCCCCCAAAAACATGGTGAGCGGTTTTTTCGGATCAAATCCCAATCTCTGTTTCGCTTCTTCCGGGGTGACGGGTTTCTCGGAACTCCGCCGCCCGGGATTTCCGGTAAAAATAGTTTTTTCCCGAGAGAACAGCTTGAGAGTCGCTTCGAAACTTACCAATATTCTCCTTGCAAAAATACTGGAGAGCATATTGGTGACGCCCGGGGTGACATCGGATTCGTGAATGACGATAGGGATCCTGAAAAACCATCCGGCGAATACCACGGAAAGCGCGCCCGGGCCTCCTTTCGAAAAGATCACGTCCGGCATGATCAAAAACATCTTAAAAAACGCCTGTATCGTTCCCAGGAAGAATTTGATCGCGTCCAGCACGTTTAGTGGCGAAAAATACCGGCGATATTTCCCCGCAAGGATCGGCGAAGAAGAAACGCCGAATCCGTCGAACATGGAACGGTACCGATCTTTCGGTCCCATGAAAAAAAACATCGCCGAAATATTCTCCGATGCCGTAACCGCCCGGAGCGCCTCGGTGACCGCAAGAAGCGGATAGACATGCCCCCCGCTTCCGCCGCCCGTGAGAAGAATGCGGATCTTTTTGTTTTGGGCCATTGTTACGTGTATTTTGAAATGTTAGTGATTATTCCGGCCATCGTCAAAAAGACCGCAAGCGCGGTGCCGCCGTAACTTATGAAGGGAAGCGGCACGCCGGTCAATGGGATAAGGCTCGAGATGGCGGCCATATTCACGAACGCCTGAATGCCCATGATACAGCCGAACCCGATCAAAAGATATTGCCCGAATCGGTCGCGAAGATTTTTCGCTATCCAAAAAATGCGAAGCGTAAGAAAACAGAAGAGCGCGGCGAGCAATCCCGCGCCGACAAACCCGAATTCGGATGCAATAATAGCAAATATTGAATCATTCACGCTTGCAGGAAGGCGCGCCGCCTTGATCGGCGACTTTCCATAACCCAACCCAAACACCCCGCCGGAACCTATTGAGTTAAGCGCCTCGCCGATATGAAACCCGGTTGTGCTTTCGCTGTTTTCTGCGGGATTAAAGAAGCTCACGATCCGGCTCAGGCGATATGGCGTCAAAAATATAAGCGCTGCAAGCGCTACTGCCCCCAAAAGCCCTCCGATCGCGATATATTTCCATCGCGCGCCTCCTACAAAATAAACGGCGGCGCCGGCAGCCAATAAAATAGCTACTGTGCTCGTCGAGGGCTGCGCTACAAGCAAGCCCGCTATCACCGCGGAAACGATCGCAAGCGGGACGAACCCTTCAAAGAAATTTTTGCCGCGCCCTTTGCTTGTATTTCCGAGCCACGCCGCCAGATACATAATATAGGTAAGCTTTAATATTTCCGACGGCTGGAACGTTATCGGCCCGATATTCAGCCACCGGCCGGCGCCCCCTGCAGTGTGCCCAAAATCGGTGAACACAAGGGCGAGCAGGATGATGTTCAAAACAAGAAGCAGGAGCGCTAATTTCTGATATGCGCGGTAATACAGGAACGACGCGGCGATGAACCCGGCAATCCCGATGCCGAACCCGTAGATGATCTGGTGTTCGACGTAATAATAGGTGTTGTCGAAATTTACCTTCCCGAGTTCGGAGGACGCGCTCGTGAGCATCACCAGCCCAAAAACGGAGATCACAAAAATGAGCGCGAGAAAGATATAATCCGGCGCGTGGCCGGCTTTCCGGAACTTAATTGCCATAGTAGCGCAGCGCTTTCCCGGAGAATTTTTTCTGGAACACGCCGTTTTCGAACGCCACTTCTCCGTTCACGACGGTCGCCTTCACTTCGATATCGCGGAAGCAAACAAGGTCGGCGATATTCCCTTCGCGGATGCTCCCCCTGTTCTTAAGGCGGAACGCCTGCGCCGGCTCCGCGGTAATTTTACGGATCGCGTCTTCAAGCGGCATGATATTTTCACTCACGACAAGTTCCAAAAATCTCGTGAACGTCTTTGACGCGCGTTCCGGCTGCTCGAACTTCCGGCTCTCGAGAAGGCTCGCGGAATTCGAAGAAACGAACGACCGCGGATGCGTGATCCCCTTTCGGATCAGATCGGTATTGATGTTCTTGTAAAAAATGGATGCGCGGAGTTTTGTGGAAAGCATAAGGCGCATGAGCGCGCTTTTATAGTCGGCGACCGAATAATGTTCCATAAGGTCTACGAGGGACAAACCATGAAGCGCGGGGTTTCCTACCGCGTGCGCGATCACAAAATTTTTCGGGTTGATCGGGACAAAATCTTTCATGATGCGCTCACGCATCCAGCCGTCCTCTATGTTACTCACCATTACATCCGCACCGCCGTTTTGCACCCAGAGCGGCAGGAACGCGTAGAGCGGCAAAACGCTCGTTTCGAACGGGTAGAGATCGAACCGGAGGTTAACTTCCCTGGGAAGTCCGCCAAGCAACTCGAGCGCGGCCTCGTATTCCTTCTCGGCGCCCACAAGCGGCATAAAGTGGCTGATCAGGGTTGTGATCCCCGTTTCGCTCGCGATGCGGACGGTTTCGTCGATCGCTCCGCCCAAGTCGGCTCCACTTGTCCGGAGATGGGTGGAATAAACGCCGTTCCGTTCTTTCGCTATCCCCGCGAGAAATTTTATTTCCGAATACGGCGTTCCACGGCTGTGCACATACGCGAGTCCCGTCGAGAGGCCGGCTCCTCCTTCGGCAAGCGCCCGCCGCAATGTTTCTCCAAAAACAATGAGTTCGTTCTGGGTAAGATTCCGAAGTTGTTCCCCGATCATCGCGCGGCGGATAGTGGAATGCCCGACGAGCGTCAGGAAATTTACGGCGAGGGGCTTCCGGTCCAAAAACGCCAAAAATTCTCCCATGGTATGCCAATTCACGATCGCCTTTCTTGTGTCCGCCCATTTTTGTATCGATTCAAGGCCGCCATAAAGGAGCGGCGCAAGGGACGAACCGCAATGCCCGCCGATGATCGTCGTTACGCCTTGCCGCAAAAAATCGTCCTGGCTCGGGTTATCAAAGACGCTCAGATAGTGGTCTGAGTCCGTGTTCACGTCAATGAACCCCGGAGCGAGATATGCTCCCTGCCCATCGATCACGCGCTTCGCCTTTTTTTCGGTAAAATTTCCTATCGCGGATATCCTGTCTCCGACCACAAAAAGGTCCGCGCGGTCGGGAAATTTTGTTTCCCCGCCCAAAATTTGTACGTTTTTAATGAGGAGAGACATCTCCCTTTATTATAGAACATCATCCGCCAAGAAGCAGGGAAAACTCCGCTACAAGAAAAGTTTCGCAATATCCCGAACGCTTAGCGCGAGCATAAGCAGGATAATAAGCGCAAATCCTACGGTGTTTATCGCCCCCTCTATCTTTTGGGAGATCGGCGAACCCTTGATCTTCTCAAGGAGGATCAGGAAAAAACGCCCTCCGTCCAGCGCCGGGAACGGAACAAGGTTTATCACCGCAAGATTGATGGAAATGACCGCGATCAAATACAGGAGGTTCGAAAACCCGAATTGGCCCGCCTGGTTCGCAAAAGAAAAGATCCCTATCGGCCCCACGACGCCTTCCTGAAGCGATGCCCGGGTTACCAGGTCCGCGATAAGAGAACCGAATCCCTTGAGCGTAAGCCACGAGAGAGAAAGCGTTTCCTCGCCGCCCGTAATAATCGCGGCGAATATATTCTTTTTCGAGGTTCCGACTTCCGTAAGAAGCAGCCCTTCGCGCGAGAGGAAAGTTCCGCCGGCCAAAAAAACGCCGAGTCCGCCTTTTTCCGTGTCCATCCGCACTATCGGAGCGGCGGATACCGTTTTCCCGTTTCGGATAAGTTCCAGTTCAATGCGCTCCCCGCGATTTGCGTTCACGTATAAGATGAACGATCCGATCGAAGAAAATCCCTTTACGATATCCCCCTCCCGCAATCCCGCGCTCTCCGCCGGCGAATCCGGAAGGACTTTTGAAACGAATACCGCGTCCGGGATCAACCCAAGTTCTCCCTGCCCTGCGAGCTCAAGCGCAACACTCCCGGTTTCGCGGAGAACTTTGACCGAAATCGCCCCGGTCTTCGCTTTTTGTATCTCCGCCGTAAGGTCGCCCACGAGGGTATACCCCTTGATGATGTCATTCTCTTTAAATCCCGCGGCAAGGGCGGACGAAGAGGGAGTTACGCCGGTTACGACAACGGCTCCGGGGATTCCCATCGCAAGGACCGCCGAAAGCAAAACCCATCCGAGAAGAAAATTCATAAAAACTCCCGCGAGGATTATGACGCTCCGCCGCCATGCAGTCTGCGCGTAAAAAAATCTTTTGCGTTCGTCCTCTACGGGCTTCTCGCTTTGCTCGTCAAATTGGTCGTTCTCTCCGGCGATCTTCACAAACCCGCCGAACGGAAGCCAGTTGAAACTGTACTCAGTTTCACCCTGAGCCTGTCGAAGGGTCTCTCCTTCTTTAATCCGGTGCTTTGGTCGCCATGCGAACATCCGCGGCGGAAATCCGAAACCGAACTCGTCCACTCGGAGCTTAAATAATTTTGCCGCGAAAAAATGCCCCGCCTCGTGGCCGAGGATAAGGAGCGAAAGCCCGATGATGACGATGATGGCGGTGAGCATAGTGATTAGTCCGCCTCCGCCAGTCGGCGGATTAGCCATTAGATGCTAGAACCTAGAAGTCGGCATGAACAACGAACGATACGAATAAGAGTATCAGAAACTTCGAAGTTCTACAACATATTCTCATTTGAGATATTCCTTTTTCTGAAAATTTGACAAAATTCAATAAACGTACTATATTTAAAAGCAGTATAGGGTTAAGGTTTTCAACCCCTAACTTTTAAGGAGAAAAGGATGAAACCGGACCTGAGTCTTCCACCGATCTTCGGATTCTTTGTGGCTATCTTCGCATGTGTTGCGGTAGTGGCAACTGCGGCCACCTACGGGAATATGGCCACCTGCATCCTGTTGCTCGTGTTGGGGAGCATTTTCTTCGCAATCACTTGCGCCGCCAGCTTCCTCAACCTGCGGATTGCAGAGATCAAGGACGAGGTCGCCAAGCGCGACGAGCCGCACGGGACTGAGGATATCGCCCTACACGGATGAACCCACGAAGGCCTCGGAACACTCCGGGGCCTTACGCTACCAGCCGCTTGGGCAACCCCCGAGCGGCTTTTTCTTTCTACTTTCTACTTGCTACAGCCTACTTACTATTTTTTTCTACTCTCTACTCGCTACTATCTACCGCCTATTCTTGAAGCTCCTTCCCCTTCCCCTCTACCAGCGTTTCTATCTGCTTATTTATTTCATCAACGACTTTCTGTATCTTCTCTTTCGCCTGGAACACCTGGTCCTCGTTCAATTCCTTTACCGCTTCGGCGGCTTTTATTTTTTTATTTGCGTCATCTCGGCTTGCGCGTATCGAGATCCGCGCGCCCTCCGCCATTTTTTTAATGAGTTTCATCAACTCTTCGCGCCGCTCTTGGCTTAAGGGAGGCAAGAACGCGCGAATGGTGTTCCCTTCGTTTTGAAGGCTCAGCCCTATCTTTGCGCCTTCTATCGCCTTCATCACGGCGGAAACGGCGCCCGGATCCCAGACCGTAATATCGAGCTCGCGGGGAGGGCGCACTCCCAGGGACCCTATTTGCTTTATCGGGAGAAACGAGCCGGCGTATTCAACTTGGATATTTTCGAGAAGCTGTGTCGTGGGGCGGCCGCTCCGCACGCCGCTTAAGTCCTCCTTGAATTTATGAAGAGTTGCGCCAAGATGAGTTTCCAGCTCTTTTATGTATTGTTCCATTGTGTTTAAATCAAAATTTAAAAATCAAAAATCAAAGTTACAATCGAAAATTCTAAAATTTTAAATCTGTCATTTTTCATTTTGATATTTGCCTGCCCGTCCGAAGCCGGTGGGCGAAGGCGGGATCTTTAATCTTGTAACAACGCTTCAAGCTGTATCCGCGGGCTCAAATTAAGAATAGCCGTATTCTTGCGCAATTCAAGAAAGTCGTGCCATCGGGCAAAGTCGCGCTTTTTGGCAAGGTGCAGAATCGCGCCGTCCAAAAGTTCTTCGAGGTCAAAATCGTCGCGAGAGATAAATTCTTTGATGGCCGCGCTTCGCGAGGCCCGGGAACTCGCGAAAAGTTTTTGTATCTCCTTCTCTTGTTTTATAAAAGACGGGTCATTCACATACGCATATGCGCGCCCCGGTGCGCCGAGCGATTCGGAAGAGGCCTCTTTCGCTTTTTTTGGCGGCACTCCCTGCGACTCGAGCCATGCCGAGGTCTCTGGCTCGGGAACGCGCGCAAAATACAGCGCCTGGAATCTGGATGCGAGGGTTTGCGTTATCCTCTCCGGGTTCGTAACGACGAGAATAAGTAGAGAAGACGCCGGAGGATTCTCGGCAATTTTAAGGAGCGCGTCCTGTGCCTGGGGCGTCAGCCGTTCTCCATGGTCGATGATCGCGAGGCGCCGCGGGCTCTCTACCGGTTTCTGCCAGAGGAAATATTGCAATTCGCGGATGGCATCAATTCCTATCTTTCGTTCCGCGTCCGGCGAGACCAAAACGGCATCCTTCAAAATTCCGCCCTCGCGGATCTTTTCGAACGTTCCGTTCTCGAGAAAATTTCCGAACGCGTGCGCAACGGTTCGTTTCCCTACCCGCTCCGGCCCCCAGAAAATATAGCCATGGCTCAACCGTCCGCGTGCAACGAGTTTTATGAGATCGCTAACGTGTTTTGTGTGCCCGACTATCATTGCCGCTTATTCAAGAGGGTGCGTCTGTAAGTTTCAAGATGGTTCAGAATAAGCCCCGTTCCTTTGGCTACACAGAAAATCGGGTCCCGCGCGATATAGCTCTGGACGCCGAGATTTTTCTCAAAAAAGTCCTCCATGTAATGCAATTGAGCGCTTCCACCGGAGAGGATGATCCCCTTCTCCATAATGTCCGCAACCAGTTCCGGCGGCGTTGCGTTAAAAACGCTTTGCGCGGAAGCCGCAATTTCCACAAGGTACGGGTTCAATGCTTCCGCGATCTCATTCGAAGTGATGCGGATATCCTTGGGAAGGCCGGATATCAAGTCTCGCCCTCTCAACTGTGCCTCCATTTTCTCCTTAAGCGGAAGCGCCGAACCTATCTCTATCTTTACCGTTTCCGAGGTTTGCTCGCCGATCGCCAAAGAATACCTCTTTTTTACGTAATTGCTTATTGCTTGGTCGAACTTGTTCCCGGCAACGCGCAAGCTTGTCCATGCAACAACGTTGCCCAGGGCGATCACCGCAACTTCCGACGTTCCGCCGCCCATGTTGATGATCATATTCCCCGAGCGCGCGTTGATGGGAATGCCGGCGCCGAGCGACGCGAGAATGGGCTCCCGTACCACATACACTTCCTTTGCCCCCGCTTCCCGCGCGGCATTTATCACGGCGCGCCGCTCCGTTTGCGTTATCCCCGCCGGAACGGATATAACCACGTCCGGTTTCAAAATATTAAAACGTCCCACGGCTTTTCCGATAAAGTACGTGAGCATCGCCTTCGTGATGTAGTAGTCCGCGATAACGCCGTCTTTCAATGGCCGGTACGCAACGATGCCTTCGGGCGTCCGCCCTATCATTTCTTTCGCTTCCCAGCCTACGGCGAGAACGGAATTTTCCGGCTTGCTTAAAGCAACGATCGTCGGTTCGTTGATGATAAATCCTTTTGAGGGAACGAATACAACGGTATTCGCCGTTCCCAGATCAATGCCTATTTTGCGAGTGAACATTGTAAATGTGTCAGGTGTCAGGCATCAAGTGCCAGGCGGCAGGCATCATGAGCCACGGCTCTTAAAACATGACACCTGATACTTGATACATGACACGCACATGGACACATGACGCGTATCTATGATACTTGATACTTCGCCCGCGCGTCAACGAATCACCCTAATCCTCGCTCCGAGCCTATTCAGCCGTTTTGCCAGGTCCTCGTATCCCCTGTTGATGGAATAGACATTCCGCAAGATCGATGTTCCATTTGCCCTAAGCATCGCTATCAGAATAATTACCGCCGGGCGGAGCGCGGGCGGACAGATAACTTCCGCGGCGCGAAGCTCCGTTGGCCCCTCGATGTATACGCGGTGCGAATCGGCAAGGATAACATTCGCGCCGAGTTTTTTGAGTTCCGTGTAATAGATCGCGCGCTCTTCATATACCCAATCGTGAATGAACGTAGTCCCTTTCGCCCGCGTCGCGATAGGCACGAAGAACGGGAGGTTGTCGATGTTGAGCCCCGGATACGGCTGGGGGTGTATCTTCTCTTCGAGCGCGATGAGTTTTGAAGGAAATGTTTTGATGTCCACAAGGTTCACAAAACCGTTCTTTCCCTTGTAGCGCTTGAGTATCTTGTACTTGAATCCCATTTTCTCGAGCTTCAGGAGCTCCAACTCGAGAAAATCTATGGGGGCGCGCAAAATAGTGAGCGGCGAATTCGTCGTTGCCGCGAGAGAAAGAAAAAGCATCGCCTCTATCGGATCCTCGCTCGGGAAATATTCCACGGGCGAAGCGATATCTGGAATGCCATGCACCGTAAGCGTTGTCGTGCCGATGCCTTCAATTTGCACGCCAAGCGTTTCAAGATAGCGGCATAGGTCCTGCACCTGATAATTGGCTGAAGCGAATTTGATAACCGTGACGCCCTTGATCTTTGCGGCGGCCATTAGGGCATTCCCCGTCACGGTGTCGCCCGATTCATAAAGCACTATCTCGGCTGGCTTCAAATTTTTTGCGACAATTTTATATATGCCGTGAACCGTTTTGATGGAGACGCCAAGCTTTTCCAGCGCGAAGAGATGCGGCCGCACGGTGCGGCGGCCGAGTTTGCACCCGCCCGGATGCGGCAATTCAAAACGGGGAAAAAGGTGCACGAGCGGCCCCATGAACATCAAAATACTCCGCGTCTTCACCGCGGATTCCTTGTTGAGCTTATGGAGCGCAAGCTTCTTTGGCGGGATGATTAGAAGGTCGTTCCCGTTTTTCCACTTCGCTTTTACTCCAATACTTTCTAAAACTTCAACGATACGGGACACCTCCTCAATGCGAGGCATATTCCGAAACGTCGTTTTGCCTTTATTCAAAAGCGATGCGCACAAAAGGAACACCGCCGAGTTTTTGGAAGTGTTGGTCCGGATAGTCCCGGAAAGTTTCCGCCCGCCCTCTATTTGAAAATTAACCGCTTTATTCATCGTAATCGCTCAAGTCGTTTATAAATACGATCACGGCGTTCTGCGGCTAGGAGATGTATCGTATGCGCGTCCAGAAATTCAAACCCCACTCGCCAATCGCGCGTGATGCGGAAAGAAAACTTACCGCGGAGCGGAGGCCCAAGCGCTTTACCGTGAAGACGCGGGTCGAATGGATCATCAGCGAGTATTTCTAGAAGTGAGGCAAGTTTTTGTTGGGCTTCTTTCGGAAGCCGTTGGGCATCACGCAAAAAGTTTTTTCCATAAAAAATCCTACCTTTTTCTGCCATGAAGATGCGCGAGAAATGCCATGCGGTTAGTGAAACGATAAGTCGGTTTTCCTTTCGCGCGCTGAAGCATTTTGCGCACGAATTCAGGACGATATTCCCCTTCCGGATCTCTTAAAAAACGCGAAAGAGTTTCCCTTATCTGAGCGATATCTTCCCGCAGATCCGCAACCTCTCTATTGAGTTTTTTGACCATGATTTGCGTACTCATGACTTGATCTTATTATTTTTTTCCTTGTTATGCAACTTCTGCCTGATAACATTGCTCGCAGTAGATAATCTCCGACCTGTCCGGGCCGTATGAGGTTTCGAATTCATTGGGGCACGGCGATGCACCGTGAGTATGACTCGCGGAGTTCTTGTATACATTATTTTTTGAAGAAGCGCCGGCACAGTCGCAATGCCTATCATAAACATGCAATTTCGAACGTTGGGATATCCGGCGATAATGCCGGCAGCTGGGGCAAATGCGCGGAAGAGGAATGTTATTCGCGCGGTAGAAAGCGAGCTCGTCCGGAATGATACGGAAAGCAATGGTGCATTGGTCGTTGCACTTCCCTTCGTGGGCGCACCCGATAATTTCGTTTGTAATGGAATCGGAAACCGTTGCAATGCTATCCGGAAGATCGATGGCATTTCTGGTCGGAATATAGGTCCGCTCTACTGGGTCGCGCCATGTATAGCCGGCGGCAATTGCCTCATTTTTATCAAGAGGAAAGAATTCTTGCGCTATGCTCTCGTTGTATGCGAATGGGGAAAGCTCCACCGGGAAATATTCTCCATATTTGTATATTCTTCCCTTCACATCGGTATATGGCGCATCGTACATATGTGAACGTATTTTCGTCACAAGTGCTTCATATTCTTCTTTTGTGTATTGCTTATTGAGCACGCAATACTGTTTTTTCTTCAGGCCGATACAACCGAAAACATCAGAACAACCGTTGCACATATAGGAATATTCGACGTTCTTCGTGTCCTGCTGAACGTTGTAGCAGAACTTAATATTGTGCGTTCCGATCCCGCATCCGGTGCACTCATACGCAAGCTCATTCGCGTCGCCCCAGGCCGTATAATCGTAGACTTCGCGGCTCCCGGGTAGTTCCTGTAAATATTGTGCGAATTTTACATTCTCGCACTCACGGGCCAGGAATGACTTGTGGGTATTTTTGGAATGCTCAATGTAGTTTCCGGAAACACCCTCATTATGCGAGCCGATCATGAATCGGAGCGGAAATTTAAGCCAAAATTCAGCAACGCGCTTTCGCATTTGCTCAAGCGCGGAATAAGAACCAAGATTAAATTCCTTTATCCGCTGCTCATATTGTTCTTTTGTATACTGCTCGTTAAAAATACAATAAGACTTTTTTCTAAGGCCTACGCAGCCAAAACAATTATTGCACCCGGTACAGTCGCGGCAAAATATGAGATCGAACGAACTCTCACATTGGGAAGAGAAGAACGTATTGGCGCAGGATGTTAGCCAAAATCCTTCATAGCACCGCTCGCATTTTGACAAGTGCGATGCATCGATGGATGATTTTACAAGATTATATCCATTTCCATACATGCAGTCTTCCGCATCTTTGCCGTTAAATATGAGATAGCAATTTTTCGGATCTGTGAAGTTATTGCAATAATCTGTGCCCGGGCCTCCATTTACCACATTTCGATTTTTTGACGGTACGATATGGAGCAAATCCCGGAATTGCTCAAAAAAGTTCCTGGAAAAATCATAATCGCGCCCATATTGCATTGGATCCCATTGGTCGGTGATCCAAACCTCATTCTCGTAGACCTTTACCGGAGCGTCCGGCGCAAACGCGGAAAAGATTTCCTTTCCGGAAAAATCGCTCTTCCGCTTGAATAAACTTCGCTCATTCCGCCATGCCATGCGCCTCTGCGCGCGGCAAAGCCAGCAAAACGTAGGCGGCGGAACCTTCATTTTCTCGTAGAATTGAAAATCCGAAGCGTCTATTGTGAAGGATGCTTTGCAATTCTGACAAATTCTATTCTCGGCAGATGGCATGGGATTAGCTTACAACAAAGCGAAGTCCAGCCCTAGTTTCCCAAAACTGGGGCTGTGGTTCTGGGTCAATAACAAAACTATTCTTACAATTCTGACAATGGCGGGCCTGCCCTGAGTTTTTCGAATGGGTTTCCGAGTTCATGTTCGTTGTTTATTATATAGCCCCAACCGCAAGTGTCGGGGTTCTGGCAGGCTCGCCTGCCGTTAGGCATGGTTTTGGCTTCGCTATTCATAAATCATAAATCGTACTTCGTAAATCAATCATTTTAATCTCTCTTTTATAACATTCGCGAGTTCCGAGATCTTGACCCGTTCCTGCTTTGCCGTATCCCTGTCGCGGATAGTCACGTCTCCGCCAGCCGGCGGATTCTCCAAACTTTCAAAGTCAACGGTAATGCAATACGGCGTGCCTATCTCATCCTGCGAGTAATACCGCTTTCCGATATTGCCCCTGTCGTCCCATGCTACCGCAAATTCCTTCCGGAGCGCATCATAAACTTCGCGCGCCTTCGCAACGAGTTCCGGCTTATTTGCGAGAAGCGGAAAGACCGCGGCTTTGTACGGCGCAAGTTTAGGCTTCAACTTCAGCACGATGCGTTCCGGGTCGCTCTCGTCGTATGCGTCCAGGAGCACCGCGAGCATCATACGGTCCACACCGAGCGACGGCTCGATAACCGGCGGCCAATATGCCGCCTCTTCTTTGTCCGCGCTTTTATACTTCAAATTCACGCCGCTCGCCTTCTCGTGATTTTTGAGGTCAAAATCGGTGCGATACGCGAGCCCGAAAAGCTCCTTTTGCCCGAATGGATATTGATATTCAAAATCTATCGTCCGCTTTGAATAGAAGGCTCGTTCGCCGTCGGGAATTTCCACCTGTACGACATTCTCCGGACGAATGCCGACTTCCTTTATCCAGTTCATCATTTCCAACTGCCACATCTCGAAATATTTCATCCACGATTCTTCGTTCTCCGGGTCCGGCTCGGGAATAAAATACTCTATCTCCATCTGCTCGAACTCGCGCGTGCGGAATATAAAGTTCCCCGGCGTTATCTCGTTCCGAAACGCCTTACCGATCTGCGCCACACCAAAGGGCAATGTTTTCCGCGTGGTATCCAGAATATTTTTGAAATTCACGAATATCCCCTGCGCGGTCTCCCCTCGCAGGTAAGTCGTTGATTTTGAATCTTCAACCGGACCGATAAAGGTCTTGAAAAGAATATTGAACATTCTCGGTTCGGTGAATTCTCCGGCGCCGCAATTGGAGCATGCATTTTTGTTCAATTCATCCGCCCGCATCCGAATATGGCATTTTCTGCACTCCACAAGCGGATCCGAAAACTCCTTCACGTGCCCGGACGCCTCCCACACCTTCGGGCTCATAATGACGGCAGAATCGAGCCCCACCATATCATCCCGTTCCTCGACGAACTTTTTCCACCATAATTGCTTTATGTTGTTTTTAAGCGCAACACCCAACGGCCCATAATCCCAACTGTTCGCAAGCCCGCCGTAGATCTCGGAGCCTGGGAATACAAAGCCCCGCCTTTTGCAAAGACTGACTATTTTTTCCATCCCATCACCTTTCGGCGGACTTTGTTCCATATTATTCATCAATAGCTTCTGACTATAACATATACCAAAAACTGCATTACTGCACCCGGGAAAGGTGAGGGATCCATCAAATTATTATTTTCGTTTACCATATTTTTTCTATTTATCTACTACCTACTCACTACTTGCTACTTTCTATTTTTTCCTACTTCCTACCGCCTACTTGCTATCTATGGCTGAACCCCCGTGCCGACCGGCGCATTCGGATCGTCGGGAAGCCTGGTGGTCACCCCTTGGTCGGTGGCGCTAAACGCAAAACCCGTAAAATCGTCTCTGCCTTCAAGTTTTGTCTCTTCAAGAAGCGTTATATCACGCCCGACCTGGTTTGTGGAGGGCGTCGCCGAAACTTGGAAAATAGCCTCAACCGGGTCGCCCACTATGCCTCGGTTTGCCTGCAAATGATCGATAAGCCATGTTACTTTTCCGGAATTTGGGTCGTAGGACGGAACGGCGGCAACGGAACTTTTCACCTTTCCCGTCCAACGGATTCCGGGCTGAAGGAACCCCGTCACGGTAACCCCGCTAAAGTCCGCTGCCATGCTTTTTACGACCCAATGGATCGTATATTGCGTCGGCTGACCCACCTTAGGCGGGAACGGCCCGGTGTTCGCGATGCCCGAGGCGGCATCCCAGAAGAAGGCGCGCGCGTCAATGCCGAGTTCCCCGTACACTTTATTTTCGCTCTTTGCGACCGAGATAGTCCGCGACACCGGCGTTCCGGACGGAACCGTCGGGGATTCGATCTGCGCGCTCACCTTAAGGAGATAATTCTTGTCTCCGATCCGGGATATCGGGAATGAATCCTTCGTCCGGAACATAAATCGTATCATGCCTTCCTCGCCCGGAGAGAGCAGGGCAAGTTCCGGCATGTTCGCCGAGGTCCACGTAAGGGTATTGGTAAGCGAGTTGAACGGCAGATTTTCCATGATCGAAGAAAAATTAAACATCTCACCGATCAATTTCGCGGTTACGGTTATGTTCTCGAACGCGGTATCGGAATTATTTTTGTATTTGATCTCGTATGAAAGCTGTTCTCCGCGCCGCGCGATATAGTCGCTTTTGCCGTTCACAAATACGGCGAGCGCGAGCGGAGACGACTGAACGCCGACCGTAAGCGTCTTTGTGACAAGCGCGTATTCTTTCCCCTGAACCTTGCCGAGTATTTCCGCCTTTATCGGGAAATACTGCCCCTCAGATCCGGTGACGGCGCCGGATATCTTTATTTCCGCGCTTGCTCCTCGCGCGAGATTTTCGAGGCTCCATATATTCGGCATCTGTGGCGCCGGCTCGGTTTTCCCGGCCTTAAATGCCGCGGGGTATGTTACTTTGAGGCGCAACCCGTCGAATGGTTGTGCGGAATTATTTTTATACCGGAGCAATATGTCAAAACTCTCCGAAGAAAGAACGCTGGATGGCCCCTCCATATCAAGAGAGATCGCCGGCTGGCTTAATGCCACGTCAACTTCGGATTTCTCCGAATATTCCACCTTGGAACCGGAGACTCGGTATTCCAAAGTTGCCGAAAGCCGCGCGAGCGAAAGATTGTCTCCAAGGGCGATCAAATTAAATGTGTTCGGCGTCAAGCTTCCCGGCGTTATGTCCCCGATCATCCGCTCGACGGTGCGCAAAGTTTCCTGCTGGCCGACGAGCGATACGCCCACGGGAAGATTCAAAATAAGGCGGGCGTCCTGCAATATCTGATTGGACGGATTTGTCACGGAGACGCTCACCACGAACGGCTCTCCGATGAGCACCGAATCCGGCTTCTTAAACTCGACTCCCGCGATATGCGGATTCGATTCTCTCCCAAGGAGAAAAAAAAGCGCGAGGGAACCCCCGACGAGAAAAACCGAAAAAAGAACGATAAGCCATTTTATTTTTGAGGGCCTCCTCGGCTCTTCCGCCGGCACCGCCGGTTTTTCGAATCCGAAACTTTCTATGCGCTCACCCATCCCTCACCCTTGAAGGATTGCGAAGCGTTCGCAAATCCTTATTTTATTGTTTAATAATCGACTATTATTCATAAACCACGTCAATCGTCCCGCTTTGGCTTCGGACCGACTATTATCCTTCAAAGGTGAGGGACCCATATGTTTTCTTCTTTATATTATATCTTATTTTACCTTCCTCCGCGAGCGAAAGCGAGCGGAGGAAGGTATCCTCCCGTAGCCTTGCGCGAAGGAGGATGGATAGAGTTCTACCTCAAATATGCACGTGTGGCTGTTTTATGAATCGGCGCTATGCCAAAAAACCCGCAAGGCGTATCGCGCGCGCGAGGGGGAGGCCCGCCCCGCACAGGCGGCAGAAAAATTCCTGCCCGCGGATATCGAAAACAGAAGGAGCATTCGCGCCGCATTTTGCGCAGGATGCTCCCCGCGGATCCCATCCCAAAATGGCGAGCGTTTCTTCCCAAAGAAATTTCTCCGAGATAAGCGCATTCCACAGCATTTTTTCCGGCTCCCCTTCCGGGAGCAATTCATTCAAAAAATGGAGCGTTGCGAGAGGAGTATCGATGGTTCCGCGCTTCAGGGCATCCACCACCTGAAGGCCTTTTTGTTCAATAAGCCGAACTTGCACCACGTTCCCCGGCTCAAGATGAGGGGCAAGCTTCGAGGTGATCTTTCGGGCGCTTTTCGCCTTTGCCTTAAGCTTCCCGAATTTTTTCGTAAAAATAGAAAAGCGAACGTCCAGATCGCCGTTCGGTTCTTTGTCGAGCACTATCGCTTCGCTTAAATATTCCTGCACTCTGAGATTGTAGGAGATTTAAAGTAGGGCGGCAACAACACAAAAACCCGATGCTTGGATCGGGTTTTTGCTCTACATTGTCAAATTAAGGGATATTCTACTTCTTCGAATCCCCGGAGTTTTTGGGCCGCGTTTTCCGGGTAACTGCGTAAATTATATATCCCACAAGCACAAGGATCGCTATGATGACCAATATGCCGACGACAGTGCTGTTGGTCCCAAGCGCCACAATGCCACCGATAGATGCCAATAAAGATTGCGGCGTTGTCGATTGCGATTCAGTTTCCGATTCCGGAGGAACCAGCACATCTCCTTCTACGGCAGCTTCCTCGTTCGGTTTTGTCACGGTAGTAATCGGGGCTGTTGGGGTCTTCGGAGCCGTTTTAGGCGCAACCGGAGCAGATATTACCACCGCGGTTTTGACCGATATTCCGGCAAGAACATTCTGGTTGTTCGCGTCGAGTACGAACGAGGAAGTGCTGGCGTTAGAGAGGGTAATCGCTCCGCTGCCGCTCTTTTTGGCGAGAAACGAAACCTTTCCGAAAGTAGTCGATGAAGACACGCCATTGGGATAACCGGCGGTTTTTATCAACACTCCATTCGTATTATCCGTGAGGTCATATCCCGGCTTAGAGAATAATATCCAACCGTCCGCGAGGGTAAACGACTTTACTTCCAAAAGATCGGCGGGATAAAGGAGTTCCGTTTTTGCGGGATAATTCTTCGCTCCTTGCGGATCTATTCCGACAGTAAGAGTAAAGGTCTGCCCCTGGCGCACGCTCACATTGGCCGGCGTAAGCGATACGTTCGTAGCGGCAAGAGCCGGCACGGCAAGAACCATTGCCCCGAAGGTCCCCAGTAAAATTGTAAGTAAGTATTTTTTCATAATAGTTAGAGTGTCCAATTAACCATCAATAAGTTGAAATCAAGTATATCAACTTTGCTGTCCCTGTTGAAGTCGGCGATATTATTCGAGGTTGTCTCGCCCCAATGAACCATGAGCAGATTGAAGTCAAAAATATCAACTCTGCCATCCTTGTTGGCATCTCCAACTCTATATATCGATCCCCCTCCCCCACTACTGCCGCCCCCGCCGCCTCCGCCGGTAGGAATATTAACAGTGCCCTTAACTTCCGTAGATAAGGTTCCGGTCACTTCCGACGCCACCGCAAAATTACCGATCATGAGCAGCAAAAGCAGTATCGCCGGAAATATTGTTATTTTAAGTTTATTTTTCATAATTATTGTCCTTGTTCCATTAACATTAGGCTTCCTTGAGCTGCCGTGATCGCGGCCGTGGCTGCATCAACTTCCGCTTGGGTGTTATTTTCGGCTGTTACCACGTTTGCGCCCACAATTGCCTGGTAGGTTGTCCAGCTTTCCACTGTATAATTCGGCTCGCTAACCGCGGCCAGAGCCGTATTGTATGCCGTTAAGTCCACCGCTACGTTTTCCGTTAAATTTCCTATCGGATCTTCCGTTGTGCCGGTCCCCTGCGTAATATCCAGGTCTCTTAATTCAACATCAACGATTCTGCTTGCCGTAGCGATATTCCCTGCGGCATCAACGGCGGAATAAGTTACGGTGTAGGTGCCTGCGGTACTTACATCAACAGCGGAAGCGTCGGGAGTTACTGCCACGGTTCCGTCCGCATTGTCCGTTGCGGTGGCCCCTAATTCGGCATATGCCGAAGCGCGTTTTATTTTTTGAGGATTATCGCCGGTGAGGGTAATAACGGGCACGGTGGTATCGGGAGCGGAAAAAATACCGTAATTTGCCGAATAAGAACCGCCGGCCGAATTGACCGGGATCTTTACTTCTATGGTTATCTGTATCTGCCTTCCGGCTTGTGTCGGATCAAGATCGCTCGCGGAAATTAATCCCATTTCATCGCCATAATTATCGGCTGCAGTTACCGTAATGGCGTGATCTGTATCATAAGCACTTGAAGATTGAACAGAATAAAATCGCAGATTATCGGCTGCGGCAATATTGTTCGAGCCGCTTGTCCAATCGGAAAATTTCATCTTCAAGATCGTTTCTTTTGTCGGGACGGTAACATCAAATATCCAGCGCCAGCCGTTATTAAAAGTTCCATCCGCGGTTGCAAGAGCT
Organism: uncultured Candidatus Saccharibacteria bacterium; assembly: GCA_964436785.1. Lineage (GTDB taxonomy): Bacteria > Patescibacteriota > Minisyncoccia > UBA6257 > 2-01-FULL-56-20 > CAYTEE01. Next base: position 2,073 of record CAYTEE010000002.1, on the reverse strand, counting down.
TGAACTGCGAAAATTTTTGTTACCTCAAGAACGGCATCAGCGGCCGAAACACCGCCGCCATTCCCCAGTATCGGAGTTTCTGTCTGATCCTCGATTACCGACACTTCTCTCGCGGAAACAGTGGAAAAACCGCCAAAAACAAGCATACCGGCGACGAGAAAGGCCGGAATTCCTATTCGGAGCGCTTTATTTTGATTATTCATATTAACGCGCCTATCTTATCACAGTACAAATTCAATGTCAAGGGCAGGCAGAAAACCGGCTTGCCGGTTAAAAAACCACCATCTCTGGTGTTTTTAATGTCCTATGCCGTAAAGTCGCCGAATTTTTTCGTAAAAATAGAAAAGTGGACGTCCAAGTCGCTATTCGGCTCTTTATCGAGTACGATCGCCTCGCTTAAATATTCCTGCATTATGAGATTGTAGGGGGTTTAGGGTGGAGGGGAAAATTTTCCCCATAATTATATTCCCATCGCATATCACTTAAGGTAGAATATACATCCATGGAATCCAATGTGTTGCATATCCGCAATCTGAATAAAACGTACGCCAACGGCTTTGTCGCACTTCACGACGTAAGTTTGGATATAAAAAAAGGCGAGATCTTTGGTTTGCTCGGCCCGAACGGCGCCGGCAAAACCACGATCATTAATATCGTGACCGGATTGTCCAAAAAAACTTCGGGCGAAGTATTGGTCATGGGGAAAGACCCCGTAAAAGACTTTCGTTTCACCCGCTCCAAAATTGGACTGGTGCAACAGGAAATTAATAACGATCCCTTCATGAAAATAGGCGAGATCGTAAAAATTCAGGGCGGCTATTACGGCTTAACAAATCTGGACAGTAAGGTAGACGACATCTTGCGAACCGTGCAGTTGTACGACAAGAGAAAATCCATCGGGCGGCATCTCTCCGGAGGAATGAAGCGGCGGGTGATGATCGCGAAAGCCCTGATCCACGATCCGGAGATACTATTTTTGGACGAGCCGACCGCAGGAGTGGATGTGGAATTGCGGACGAACCTTTGGGACGTGATCCGCAACCTGCGCGAACGCGGGAAAACCATCATTCTTACCACGCACTACCTCGAAGAAGCGGAGGAGCTGGCGGACCGGATCGCCTTCATTAATCATGGGAGGATCCTACTCGTGGAAGACACCGAATCGCTCCTTGCCCGCTACGGGAGCAAGATGCACGATATTTATCTTGACGTCATCCAAAACGGAAACTCACCCACATGAACTACGTCGGCCTCTATACATTGATAAAAAAAGAGCTGTTGCGCTTTATCCGCGTGCCGTTGCAGACGATCGGCTCGCCGGTCGTCACTACCGTGCTCTACTTCGCGGTCTTCGGCGCGTCGATCGGCAGCCGCATCGGTCCTATTCAAGGATTGTCGTATACCGAATTCATCATGCCCGGCCTTATCATGATGAACGTGCTTATGGTTTCTTTCACCGGCATCGGCTCCGGCATCATGCTCGCCAAAATGTTGAACACCCTTACCGATATTTTGGTGACTCCGTTATCCAACTTAGAAATTATTCTCGGATTTACTATTGCCTCAACCCTCCGCAGTATGCTTATTGCCCTCGTGATCTATCTCTCGGCCTTGTTCTTTCTGCCGTTCCATGTGGCGCATTCCATCTACCTCATTACCTTCGTGGCACTTGTCGCGTTCGTCTTCTCGCTTTTTGGCCTCATCATCGGCGTGTGGGCGAATAATTTTGAACAGCTCACCATTGTGCCGACATTTCTTATCACGCCGCTTACGTTTTTGGGAGGTGTCTTCTATTCCACGGAAATGCTCCCGCCGATGTTCCAAACTATTTCGCATTTTAATCCGATCCTCTATACCATAAACGGCATGCGCTATGGATTCTACGGCATCTCGGATGTTCACCCGCTCTCTGCCTACGGCATTACCATAGGACTCGCGGTATTATTGCTCTTTTTCACCCTCTATCTCTTCCGGATAGGATACAAGATAAGGACATAGGATTTTAGGAAGATTTTCTAAGTGTGCAGTATTCTTGAATTAGTTCGAACGCATTTTTCCGAAAAAATCCCCCCG
>CAYTEE010000001.1:29757-46932 GCA_964436785.1 uncultured Candidatus Saccharibacteria bacterium | reverse complement strand
AGCGGGCTTCGAGCGAATTTCTGAGTGCTACGGGGAACCGCGCAGTAGAGAATTGTTGATGAGGGCGAGGCCACGGATGATGTTGCGGTTGATGCCCCGAACACGCACTTCGATGGCAGTGTTGCGATCGAGAGTTGCCGGGATGCCCGACCCTGCGCGTCAAGGAGCGAGAGCAGCCCCCCGTTCTGGTTTTGGCTTCCCTCGAAGCCGAGTCCGCGCTCTCCTTTTTTGTCCCATATCGTTTCGAGGCCGAGCTTGTCGCGTACAAGGAACGAGAGAGCGCGTTTTTTTATATCAAAACGAAGAAGAGAAGACGGCATAAGAGAGCTCGGCTTTCCTTCGAGAAAGATCTGGTTCGGGAGAACCCATCGCGGCACAAGGTCATAGGCGGCAAGCGAGATCATTTCTCGCGGCTGAGCTTTTGTATTCCCGAGATCGAGCGTTTCGAGGACATCGCGGGAGCCCCGGGCCGTGAAATATGCGATAGAAGCCGAGTCCGGCGCCCATGTGGCCCCGCGGAGCCCGGCAGGAAGCGGCCTCCAAGATTTCCGCGCGACATCAAAGACGCTTGCCTGGAGATCGGCGGACGTTCCGAATGATGCAAGAACAAGCTTCCCGTCGCGCGAAAATGCTGCGGAAAGAAGATTCGCGATCGGGGTAGAGCTTAATATTGAGGCATTCCCCGCCTCTATTTTTATAACCTGTCCGTCGGGCTGGATAACGGCGATCGTGCCGCTCGGGCTTATAAAGTAATCGCTTGCGGGATACGGGGAAACCAGCCCGAATTTTTCCTCGGGGGAAAGCTGGTGAACCGGCGCAGTAGTTGATGACGGGAGCGTGCTATCCGGGGAAGTCCCCAGGGGAAGCGCGGGAAACGACAAAGGAGAGCTGGAACTTGACGCGGCGTTGTTCATCACGCCGGGCGTCTCGCTACCACCTCCTTTGTACCGGAAAAAATATCCCAAAAAAACAAGGAGGGCGACCGCGAGGATAGCGAGCACAAAATAAAAGAAATATTTCATTGGGCTGTGCTTTTGCAAAGCGGGTTCTTGGGGTTGGATTCACAGATTATTTTTGTGGGAGGATCAAGCTTTACGATCTCGGGGTTGATGGTTTGGAGAATGAGAGTTGCGCCCGCAAGGAGGAGGAGCCCTAGGAGCGCGTCGGTGATATATTGTTTTGCGTCTCCGATCGCAGACGGATTTCCTTGGGAAATGGTCCACTTGATCGCACCGTAGACGATCGCGCCGAACGCGAGTATCCCGCCGATCGCAAGAGCGAAGAGGTAGATGTCGCGGATCATCCCCGCGATCTGATCTCCCGAGCCGGCGGGGTAGTTATTCGCGTTAAGGCGGAGTTCGACTGCATGGGCAAGCCGCACGGAGTAAAAAAATAAAAATATAAAAAAAGCTTTTTTCATTGCCCTAAAATGAGGCGGATATTTTTTGAGGCGGAATCAAACAAGCTCTGCTCTCCTTGGATCGAGAGGTCTATGGAAAGCTCGGCGGCTCCGCGCGGATTAACGACGGTTACGTCGAGCTGATTCGGGCTCGCGGACCCGGCAGGGGTTTCTCCGTTCACCGTCCAGGAATAGGAGAGCGACTGCGGGTCCGAAACGTTGAAAAAGTACGGATATCCCATAAGGCGGACGCTTGGAGCGCGGACACGGCCATCGGGGAACGGCGACTCGATCACCGCTTCTGGGGCCGCGACGGGGATCGAAATGCTGTAGAGAAGAGTTGTGCTTTCGTCGCGGAAGTTGTTGATGCGGGCACGGAGCTCGAACATGCCGCCCGGCGTCTCGGGGGCGCGGAGCGAGATCGTTTTGAGGCCCAGTCCCTCGCGGATCGGTTTTCGGTTCATGTACCAGTAAACCGTCTCATTGGAAATATCGAGCGGCGCTCCGTTTTGGATGAGCTCGAACGAAGCTATGATATTCGAGCCGGGCGCGGGCAGGGCCTTCCCCGTGTAATATGCCGGCACGTAGCTATCCGCGCGCCACGTCATAAGGAATTCGGGCGCCGGCTCTCCCTGTGCTCCCGTTCCGGGCGGGAGCAAGAGCAGAAGGAGGCCCAGACCGGCAAGAATTCCAATTAATTGTTTTTTCATGTAAAGAATGCGATACGGTTACGCCGCTTCTTTTTTGAGATTTACCTCGTTGTCTTTAAGTATAACACGCTCGCCGTCGCTTTTTTTCTGCGGAAATGGGACCGCGTTGCTTGGTTCTTGTTTTCCCGGCGTTTCTTCAAAGATGGAGCGCTGTTCCTCTTTAGAGAGCGGCTCGGGCGGCATGCCGTATGTGCCCGTTTCGGCTTCCTCGAGGGATTCACGCTCCTTCTTTTTTTTCTCTTGCGGCGTCTCCTCCTCTTCGCCGGGCCCTTCTCCTCCGTTTCCCCATGCCTCGCGCATGCCCTTTATAATTTCCCTTCCTTCCTTGATCGCGCCGGTCTCGCGCAATCCGCTCGCACCCGTCGTTGCCGCGCTGAATTTTTCCCCAATGCCCGCTTTCCCTCCTCCGGCCCTTCCCTTTACGGCTGATGCCGCCCCTCCGGCTTTCTTGACCACCGCTTCAAGCTTCGGATGCCGGTCGAGATATACGGTCGCAAAGAATCCTATCGTGAGAAGAGGAAGATCGCCTACCCATGGGATGAATTCGAGAATATACATGACAGCATAGCGCGTGGAGCTTACCCCTCGGAAGAAGAGCCATATGCCGACGGGTGCGGCGGCGAGGTCGAGAATAAAAAAATCATCGAGCCCGAAGAAAAGAAGCGCGACTTCGATCAGGTCTATAATGACGACATAAAAGCCGATTACGATGATCTCGGGGAGCGAAAGGATCGGCTCGTGGCCCGCCGAAAGATCCTCTTCTTCTTGTTCCATATGGCTTTATCCCTTTTTTTCTTCGAGGAGCTGTTTCGGATTTGTGGTGATCACCTGGTCCTCGAAATAGGAGGCGATAATTTGTATCGCCACGTGTTTCCGCCCGGCGAAGAAAAGTCCTGTTCCGACTTCGGCGGTCAAGAGCATATTTCTTTCCGCCTCGGTAAGGTCGAACGACTTTGCCACGATGTCCATGGTGGCCGGCGCCTGTTTCAGGAGAAGCTGGATGGAGGAGTTGGTGATGATCGGGCGGCCGTACGGAGAGCGCAGGAAGTCTTCAACGTCCTGGGTGATGGTAGAAACTCCCAGATAATATTTCCGGGCGCGTTTTACGAGCCCAAAAAGGAAGATGGCGCTTGATTCGTTCTTCATCATGATCCATGCCTCGTCTATAAAAAGGAGGCGTCGCTTCAAGTTCGCGCGGATCAAGTTCCAAATAAAGTTCAGTACGATGTACATCGCGATCGGCCGCAGCTCCTCTTCAAGATCGCGGATAGAAAAGACGATAAGGCGGTTCGAGATATCGATGTTTGTGGGTTGGTTTAAAAACCCGGCAAAGCTTCCTTTGGTAAATTTATAGAGCCGCTCGGCGAGTCCGCGCCCTCCTTCGAGATTCCGCAGTACCGTTTCCAGGTCTTCGAGAAGCGGCGGCTGGGCGTGCGAAAAATCTTCGCCCGGGACGATCTCGCGGGACGCATATGTTTCCGTGATCGCGCGGTCCATGAGCGCGTCCTCTTCAACGGAAAGCGCGCCGCCGAACATGAGCTTCATAAGCCCCGCCAAGTTCACGATGTGGGAACGGAGCACGTCCGAGGGGCTTTCTCCCTCGGGGATGATGGGGATGTCGAACGGGTTGATGTGTTCGCTCGACGTAAGCGAAATGTTAAAGAAGCTTCCGCCGAAGGCGTCCGCGAGGCGCTCGTATTCGTTTTCGGGGTCGATGACCAGAATGTCGGTCCCCATCATCAGGTATCGGATGATCTCGAGTTTTGTGGAGTATGATTTTCCGGACCCCGACTTCGCGAACACCACCTGGTTCGCGTTCTCGAGCGAGAAGCGGTCGAAGATGACCAAGCTTGAGTCGTGGCGGTTTATCCCGTACATGATCCCCTGGTCCGTGGTTAGATCCTCGGAAACGAACGGGAAGAAGGATGCGATCGGCGCGGAATTCATCGGCGTCGTGACCTGTATCTGATCGTTCGCAAGCGGAAGAACGGTGAGGAGCCCTTCGAGCTCCTGAAAAACGGCGGGCTTCAGGTAGATGAGCTTCGCTTCCATAAGGGAGTTGATCTGGCCCTCGAGCCGCGCGAGTTCTTCAAGAGTATCCGCGTAGACGGCGATGTAGACGCCGATCGAAAAAAATTTTTCCTGCGATTGCTGGAGCGTGTCGCGGAGGTTTTCCACGTCGCTTAGGGCGGTCTCGAGCATCGGGTCGCGCACCATTCCTTTTTCCTGTTGGTCGCTGATCTGGGACTCGATCTGGGCGGTCTTTTTCCGAAGGCGCTTCAGGGCAAGCCCGGTATCAACGGGATTTATGTAGATCGCGACATCAAAGATATTGGGAAGATTGATGATGGACTCGAACCATCCCGTGGCAAGGTAGCGCGGGTAGGAAAGGATGAAAAAGGTTTTGACCAGCTTGTCGCCTATTTTTAAATAATTTGAGTGGACCTCGACCCCCGCGGGAGCGATGATCTTTTTTATGTCCTTGAATCCTTGGTCCATTATTGTGGCGTTCCGCCCTCTCGGGGAGGAGTGGTTACGTTTTCCCTCTCGACGCTTTCGGGGTTGTAGAAGTTGTAAAACAATTCGATCAAGGCATCATCGGAAAGCTTTTCCGCCTCGAGGCCGATCGCCTTCAATCCGTCAACCACCTGCGAGACCCGCTGGTTCAACTGGGAGATATCTTCCGTGGCTTCCGTGTGCCGCGCCTCCGCCGCCTGTTGCTCCTTCGCGGGATTTTTTTTGCCGAACGGGAGAAACTTCGTGAACGTGTCCGCCTGAGGGATCGCCGAGGGGCTGAACGGGACGACCACAAAGAAGCTTTTTGCCATGATCGGGTTATCTTTCACGAACGAGCGAATGAACTCACGGTACTCTCCGATCTGGCTCTGGAGGAGCGCGGACTGTTCTTTGCTTTGGCGCTCTTCAAGGCTCGCGAGGTATTTGTCTACATTTATCTTCCGCGAGTGGACGATGATCTCGGCGGGGAAATCCAGGCTGTTCAAAAAATTCTGGTAGGCGTAGGTCATGATGTTTTGCTCCTCCTCGGACTTGAGGGAAAAATTCACTCCGCCAACCATTACTACCTGAAGTAGGCGCCCGCCCTTAAGGACGATCGTGCTTTTGGTTATTTCTTCCAAGACCACCAGGTCTTGTGCGTTCGCGGGAGTTCCTGCCATATATGCGTATTATATCCTGTTTTTCATCTATCGGTAATCGACTCTGCGCGCCGCCTGTCGTTCTCCGGTCAGGCGCCGGAACACTTCGTATCGGTCTTTTGTCGACCGGGGCGTCTCGCTTTGTTTGGACCCCGTCTGAAGCGCGGCCCAAGTATTCTTAAGCACCATCCCCGAGACAATGCGTTCCAAGAGCCCCCCTTCGGCCGACGCCGAATTGATGACATCCTGTTTTTTGAGTTGCGGGTTGTCGGGTTGCCAAAGATATACCTGCGGCCTCCAATAGAACGCGACCATTGAGAGAAAAAGATTTAACAGGGGCCGGCCGTTTATTTTTACGAAGGCGAGCGCGAGCGAGCCGCCCACCAAGAAAATAGAGAAAAGAAACCAAAGCCACGGCCTTACGGAAAAATAAAGCATAAAGCTTAAACTGCCGCCGATCGCGATATAGATAAACTGCCGGAGGGTGAAAGGGCCTACGATCTTATCCTCCGTCTCGATAAATTGTGGAACTTGGTATTGCACTCTTCTATATTATAGCGCACAAAACTCCTGCTTCACCCAGCCCCACGGGAGTCGCGGACGTCCTTCGGCAGGTTGAGCGTAGCCGAACCATAAACCCGTGGGGCTGGGTTCACGAGAAGGGCGCAAAAACGAGGAATGATGATCATCCGCCTGCTCTTTCTTTGAGCGTATCAAGGTCTATAACCGGCTCTCGTTGCGGCGGCGGTCCGCCAACTTGCCCCGATGGTGCCATTGGGGCCGGCGAAGCGGGTGTTGGCGGTATTGGGCGCGGTGGGAAAGCGGGCGGTGGAACGGTTTGGTTCTTTTGGGGAAAGACGGCCGATGGAGCAATCGGATTTTTTTCCGGAGGCGCGGGTGGAGGAGCCACGGAGCGGATATTCGGTGAAATGGTTCCGATCGGCGCCGGAGTGCTCTTCGGTGTCTGGGTTTCTGCCGCACGAGGAGGCGGCGGCCCCGACGATGCTGTCGGGGCAGGAGGAGAAGGCGGCTTAGGTAGGGCGCGGGCCGGTGTGCTTTTTTGAACCGGGGAGGCGGTTGTTACTTTTTCAATGTTCGGCCTTGGGAGAAATGCCGGCGACTGTGGTTTTGTTTGGGGCATAATTCCCTGCGGAGGAATCGATTTTTGTTTTGGCTCCTCTTCTATAATAAGAGTCTTGGGCGACGTAGCCGGAATGACCGGGAGATTTGATGGCCCCGACGATGCTGTCGGTCCGCCAACTGGCCCCGACGGTACCGTCGGGGCTGGCGGAGGAGCAGGTTTTTGCGGTTGTTGCGGGGCGGGCGGTTTTTCTGAAAAAGTGGGCGGAACAATAGCCGGCGGGATTATATTTTTTTCTTCTATTGGGGTTCTAAATTGTCCGTAGTGAATGGCGCGCGGTGGTTCGGAAATCGGTCTTGGCGGCATGGGGACGATGGGTTTTTCGGCGGGCGCCTTTGGAGGCCACGTGCCGCCGATCTCGAGCCGTGCCGGACGGGGCGGAATTTTTATCTCCGTTTTTATAGTGTCGAGCTGATTTGACGCTCCGAAGCCCATCGGGGGCACCTTTTTCATCGGCTCGGCGGTTGATTCTTGGTGGATGATAAGCGGCGGCGCTCCCATTGGTGCGGAAGGCCCCGACGATGCTGTCGGGGCAGGCGGCGTTGGTGTTAGTGCGGAAGGAGGTTTTATGGCAAGAGAAGGAGAACCTCCGCTCTCGACGCGGAGGGAATCAAGACGCACCACGCGCTCTCCTGTGTCCGGTTTTTTGACCTCGCTTATTACAAGCGGGGGAACCTTCTCTTGCGTGACCGGCTGATAATTTTTATCAAGTTCGCTTTTGACGTGGGAGAATATCTTTGCGCGCAGTTCTTCTCCGATAGAATTTGTGAGCTTCGGATTATTCAATTCGAGAGAGTCGTTGATCTCTTTGCTTATATCATATTCATGGATGAAGCCGAGCAGAACCAGGGCAACTAATTGCTGAATGATGACTATTTTCTCCTCGTCCACGAGGTGGTGATTTTTACAGACCTGGGCAACGATCTCAATATTGCGCGGAGAATCAAGCGCGTCTTGCAGTGCCGGGGTAAGGGAGTCATGTCTTGCCCCAAGAACTTGTTCGGTTATTTGGTCAACGGATATCATGGTCGGAATATAGTCATCACTCTGCGGGAGAAAATGGTTTTTCTTCGGCTGGCCGTGGGCGTGAGGATGGCTGGTTTGGTTGTTACGAGCATGGGGGTGAGGGATAACAATGGACCGCATTGTCGCGACAATTCTTTTTCTGTGGATAATTTGATTAGACTCATGAATGGGGATTTTTTATACTTCCTGCCAATCTGGCGAACTCGAACCGGGTGGATGTTGCGTGGGGTCGCCCGCGGAGGGGCAGTTCTTGGTGGGTTTCTTTGCGCTTTGGATTATGGCTCCACATACCTGGCACTCCCAGTTTTTTGCTTGTTTTTTCCAAAGCCCAGATCCTTTGGCTGCGCCATTAATCATTGAACCAAACAACCCTGATTGTTTACTGGTTCTTGCTCCAAAACTCTTGGTGGCGCCATGGGCCGCTATGGCGGCATTTCTCATCTGATATTTAAACTGCGTAACGGGATTTAACACTTGTCGCCACCCCTTCGGAGCCGGTAGTGGTGCCGGAGGCGGCTTTCTCGTCGCATATCGGGCGGCAGCGCCAGGATATTTTTTAGCGACATAAGACCCGAACCCCTTTCCGACTCCCTCAACCGCTCCATAGCCTGCCTTTGCTCCCGTGATGGAGAGCTTGTTCGCCGCGTACATCCCGCCCATCATGAGGCCGATGATGAGCACCTGCTCGGCGATGGTTTCGGCAAAATTTGCAAAAAAACTCTTAAAAAACCCCAATGATTTTTCGTCCACAAGCGCTTGCGAGGCAGAATTCGGGTTTTTGCTGAGCGTGTCGACAATGTTTTGTTTAACGAAGCTTGATCTGCTGTTCCATGTGGTGAGCGCAAGGAAAATAAAGAACATCACAATGGGCGCAAAAAAAGTCCATCGGAGGAATGTCTTCCACCACAGGGTCCAATTGTTCTTTGTGTCCGGAAATATCCAGAGGAGCCACGCGAAAGGCATTATAATGGCGAGGAACCCAAGGGTTACATAGCGGATCCACATCATCATAATGAACGTCCAGAGCGTGATTGCTATCATCATCAGCATTATGATGGAAGTAAATCCGCTTATGATTAATGACATCATGCCGTCTTGCGGCGGGCCCCCTTCCGGAAGAACGCCAATAAGGCCGCTTACCTGTTGGGGACTGAATGCCTGGCCGAACTTCAAAGCGAAATCGGAAATACTTCCCCCCCCGCCCGAAGCATACATAAAATATTGGGTGAACTGATCGCTGAATCCCACGATGAACTTCATAATCACCAAGCTGAAATTTACAAGGAGCGCGGCAACCACAAGTTTCCAGAGCGTTTGCTTCAGGCCGTAGGATTGTTGCCGGAGAATGGTCATGATCGCGATGATGATGATCGCGAGCACAAAGCCGAGATTCGCAAGTGAGAGCGAAATGCTGAATCCCGTAACAACAGCCGGGGTTTCGAAGAGCCGCAAATTTAAGGCGAATATAATTTCTAAGACCCACGCCGCGATGACCAGCATCACACTTACGAAAAAACCAATTATCACCACGACCCCCTGTACTAAGCAGACAGGCCATGTCCATATCCGCCACCAGCTGCACGCCGAATCGGGAGCGTCGTAATTTGGAGTCGCCACGGAGCTTGAGGGCGATACGGAATTTGAAGGTGTGGTGGCACCTATAAGTCCTCTGTCGTTTTCTCCGCGCGCGAGATAGGGTATAGAAAGCGCGAACACCAACAATACTAAGAGGAATGTTGTGGCGATTTTTTTATGTCTCATTGATGGATGAGTAGCGCGAGCGATAAAAATTAAAGTCCGCACGAATCGCGGCACTCTTTAAGGGTTGGGGTGGTGTTGTTCGAAAGGTTCGAGCAGGGGCGATCGCCCACGGGGGCGGTGTTCAGGCATCCCGCGGGAGTAGGCGGGGTTGAAGTGGGCGTGCTCGTCGAGGTGGAAGGCGGCGGGATGGGCACCGAGGGCGGCGGCTGGTCGATCTCCAAAGAGTTCAAGCACTGGCGCAGGGCCTTGCCGGAGAGCCCTTCGCAGATGATGGGGGTGTTCGGGGTCTGACTTCCGCCCTTATTTTTTCGGGATGTGCCAAGAAGCCCCTTTTCTTCCGAGGTTATCATCTTGTTCAAGAACGCATCGACGACCGCGGAGATAAGCGATTCGAGATCATCGGCGTTGATTACTTCGTCTAGGGAAGAACCAAGCGCCTTGGAGGTTATGTCGGAAACAGTGGTGCCCGGAGTCGTATATTCCCATTCCGCGCAGTATGCGGGCGTTTTATACACGTATGAGCCGCTGCCGTCGGATCTGCGGAGCATCTGGCTTTGTTCGGGGACTTCCCGCGCGCACCGTTGTGTGGGCAAAAATCCGCCGCTGCTTCTCCCCTGGGCGTCGGCGGCCTCCCGCGCCCTTTCACCCTCTTCTGCAATGATGCCCTGCGCCAAAAATGTCGCTCCGAAGATATTATTACTTGGCCGAGCCGTCGCTCCGAACGCGACCCATCCCCCCTTTGTGAAGTCGTCGTGGAAGTCCTTGATGTTCCCGACAATTTGATCCAATGTGCACGAAACCGGCGACGACTGCGAGGTGCCGCCGGAGACGCTTGCCTGAAGATACGATCGTACGGTGGGGCTGAACGAATAGCAAAGATCGGGATAAATATTTTGAAGCGTTGTTCCCGCGGCTTCATTGAAAGAATCCGAAAGGAACGACTTCCAGTCGGTTACGAACTGCGGTTTCGCTCCGCCCTGAACCCACCCGACGATCTGCTCCACTACTTTATGGACGATGACGTTCTTCAAAATCGCGGTTCCCAATTGCCGAGCCCACTGGTACAGGCGCTGTTTCCAGTTGCTCGTGGTTGCCTTGGTTTCCTTGCTTTGGAAGTTCAATGTTTTCTGGTCGGTGGTCGCAGCAAGCGTGGTGGGAACGGTTTGCGAAGTGTTCGAGGAATCAACCGAAGAATCATCTTCCGAGCCCTGATCCGATTCGTTGATCTGGTCCATGACCTTTTCCAGGACGTCCTTCAAATCGCCCTCGTCAAGACTTTGCGCCGATGCGGTATTTATTCCAAAGAGCGCGCGTGCGAACGGGGTGGGCGCCGAGGGAGCCCGCGAGGTGGGCGCGACGAACCGTATTTTTTCGAGCTCATTTTCAAATTCTCCAAGGATTGCTCCCGTTTCTTCGTCCACGCTCATAAACGCAAGCGCCTTGAGCGGGTCTTGCTTATAGTCCGCGATCACGGAAAGGACGTCTTGCTGCCGGATGAGATATTCAAGGAGGCCGCGGTGAAAGGCAAGAAGAGGCGCGGGGATCGGTACGCGGTACAAACGTTCTATGGCGCGCGCATAGGTGATCTCTCCGGCGCGTACCGCCTCAAGGCTCGGTTCTTGGCCCACGAGATTTTTGAATTCTTGGCTTCCGGTCGTTTCTTGAAGCGCGGAACTTGTTTTGATGATGTATTGGTCCACCTCGGGAGCCCCGAAAGAGGAAAGTACGATGAGGCGTTTGCTTTCTATCTCCTCTTCTGCGTCCGGGAGCGCCGTTGTTTTGATGTTTTCATCAATGAGCGCATCCAGATTTTCCCCGTCCGGAATAAGAAGACCGCGGGTGCCGTTCGGAAGAACCGGACCTTCCGGATTTTGTGCAATGAGTTGCCGCGCGATCGTTTGGGCGAGATTGTCCGTGATGTTCGAATTGGGGATCATGGGCGGCGGGAGGGCCGGTTCTTTGCTCCCCTGGTCCGGTGTTTCCGGGAGCGGCTCCACGAACGCGATCTTTCCGGATGCGGATTCGTTCACGGTTCCTTCCGCGGAAACGGGAGAAGACTTGGTTATCGTAAAGCTTGAAAGCGCAAGAGCGCCGGAACTTACCACTATCGCAATAGCCAAAAATGCCGTAATCAGTTTTTTGAGATCCGGTGGGAAATTGGTATTCACTTCCCTCTTATTATATAGCTATTGCCGCGCCAAAGTTATCCCCAGATGGACGAACTGCCGCACCGCTTGCGGTGCGGCAGTGGCTATTATGGCATCCTTCGGCTCGCTTCGCTCGCTCAGGATATTTTTCGCTTTGCTATTTATCCTCACCGCGAGCGGTGAGGTATTTTGGAGGTGAAAAATAAAAACGAGCGCCATGCGAAGCAATTCGCTGTCTTCTATAAATCCCCTTTGAAATGAAAGCCTTCCTTGAAGACTTCCGCGATGCGAATGATGTTGTTTACCGAAAGGTCCTGCGGTCGAGCTCCCGGCTTGATGTCGCACGAGGCAAGTTTTTTTAAAATTTCTTCGCGCGGAACGCTCTCGGAATTTTTCCGGCGGATATTTCCAAGGACATTATTCAATAAAGTTTTCCGCGGCTGCGCGAAAAGAATGCGGACAAGGCGGTAATACGCTCCCGGGGCGATTTTGGGATCTTTTGCGACGGGTTTTATACGGAGAATTGCCGAATGAACCTCGGGGGGCGGAGAAAAAGCGCCTTGGGGGACCAGTCCGACGATTTCGGGATCCCCCCAAAATCGCACGCTTGCCGAGAGCTTGTTTGCCGCGGGCGGGAGGGCCGTAACCCGTTCCGCGACCTCTTTTTGTATCGTGAGAACCGTGATTTTCGGTTTTACCTCAAGTTCCGAGATGAGGCGGAAAAGATATCCCGTAAGGTAGTACGGAATATTCCCCACGAGCGTGAATTGCTCCCCTTTTTTGTTCCGCGCGAATTCCGGGAGGGCTTCGCGGAGGTCGCCTCTTATAATATGCGCCGTTTTGTTTCCGCCGAGTTTTTTTTCAAGTTCTTCGGCGAGATGCGTGTCTTTTTCGACCGCGAAAAGAGAAAAGTCTTTTTTTTCGGAAAGAGCCGCGAGAGGAAAAGTAAGCGCCCCGTGGCCCGCGCCCAATTCAAGCACGGTATCCCCTCGCGCGAGCGTGAGCGCGCCGATGATCTTTTGTATCACATCGCTGTCCGTTAAAAAATGTTGTCCGAGGTTTACGCGCGCCATTTGTTTTGTGAGTGCGAAATTAAAATTAATCGAGCGTGATGTACCGCTCCTCGTCGTCGAGCGATCGCAGTCCGTTCTCTGTGGCGGGGATGATCGTGCACGCGTCTCCGGGAAGCTCCGAGAGAAATCGCGACGGGATGTCGTAGAAGGCGATGATCAGTTCCTTGCGCGCGCGCGTCATCGCGACATACATGAGCCGGCGCTCTTCTTCGAGTTCCGCCTTGGTGCTCAAGGACCGCGCGTGCGGCACGAGCCCCTCGTTGCATCCCGCGATATACACGCGGTCGAATTCCAATCCTTTCGCGAGATGGATCGTCGTAAGAGTTACGGACGGCGCGGTGTCTTTCTTCACCGCATCTTGGGCCTGGAGAAGGGCGATCTGTTCCAGGAATTCTTGCGCAGTGCGGAAGCTCGAAGCGAATTCAATGAGCGCCGCGATGTTTTCTTCCCGCTCCTGGACATTCGCGAAATTTTTTTTGAGATACAAGCGATATTCGCTCCGCGAAAGAAAAAATGAAATAAGCTCTGCCGGGGGAAGCGTTTCTCTTCCGGGGCTCTCTACTGCCTCGCGGTACTCCAGAAACCCACGTTTTTTCAGGGTTTTTTCGAGCCTGTCCCTACTTACTTCGTCCTCGGGATTTACGGCATAGCGCACTCCCGCGACGACATCTTTTATTTCTTTGCGTTCATAAAATTTCAATCCGCCAAAAATGCGGTACGGAATATCACGTTCTATCAATGCCTGCTCAAGCGCCCGCGACTGGGCATTGGTCCGGTAGAGAATGGCGGTTTCGGAAACGGTTCTTGTCCGTTCTCCCGGAGCGGCGCTTGCGCCCTCGGCTATCCACGAGGCTTCGCTTTCCGCATTTTCCATTTCGGCGATAAGTACGGGCACGCCGTCGTCGTTCCGCGTCCAGAGTTTTTTTGTTTTCCATTCCTCGGGTTGGTACGTATTATTCCCGATCACCGCCGTCGCCGCGCGAAGAATATTTTTTGTGGAGCGATAATTTTCTTCAAGAAACACTATGCGCGTTTCCGGCCAATCATTTTTGAAATTCAAAAAGGTTTGAATATTGGAGCCGCGCCATCCGTAGATCATCTGCGCGTCGTCCCCTACGGCGGTCAAGCTCGCCGCGCCTGCGGCGAGAAGCTTCACGAGCTCATACTGCTTATCGTTCAGGTCCTGATACTCATCGATAAAAATATGAGAGAAGCGCTTCCGGTATTTTGTAAGAAGCGCCGGATGTTCTTTGAGGAGGAACACCAATTTTGCGATGAGGTCGTCGAAATCAAAGGCGTTGTTCGCCTTAAGGCGCTCTTCGTAGCGTTCATAAAATTCCCCAAGGACATTTTCTTCGCGCGTTCTCGGTTCCTTCCGGAGTTCCGCCGCGCTGTTTTTTATGTCTGAAGCGGAATGTAGCAATTGAGCCGGTCCCGGGTCCGATTTTTTAAGGGCCATGGACTTTACGATCTTCCGCGCGAGGGAGAGCGAGTCGCTCTCGTCGAAGATCGCGAAGTCGGGAGTCCGGCCAAGAAGCCGCGCTTCGCTGCGGAGCAGGCGCGCGCCGAGGGAGTGAAATGTGCCGATAAAAGATCCCGCCCCTGGGGCGTGCCCTGCGATCCGGTCCGCCATTTCCCGCGCCGCCTTGTTGGTAAATGTCACCGCGCATATCCTCTCCGGAGGGACGCCGTCCCGCAAAAAGCGGATGATGCGGCCCGTGAGTGTTTTTGTCTTGCCGGTTCCTGCGCCCGCCACAATAAGAAGTGGGGCATGGGGGGCGCGGACTGCCGACAGCTGTTCGGGATTAAGCTCTGTCTCGCCTCCCTCTGGTTGTTTGTTTGCCGAAGCCATCTCTTGCGCGGTACGTTGTCCAATTATTACGACTATGGTACACTCTTTCTGTGCTTATTGCTACCGTTTTTGGCAGGATAAATAAGGAAATAATGCCGCTGGTAGTGGCAGTTTTTTTGGCTGGCGGGCTTCTTTTGGGAAGCGCGTGGGATTTCCGCGATGTGGAAACTGGGGTGCGGGGGGTTTTGGGAGGACCAAGCGACGAGGGGGTAGTAGCGTATGTCCCCGTAGCGGAGGCGGCATTAAGCAGAGAAAATGGAGCATTAGAGGCCCCTATTGAGTTTCAAAACATAAGTCAGGATACTGCCGCGCTTCTCGACCCCGGCCGGCCGATGGGCATTTTGGCGGGCCGCGGGAAGGCGGTCTCCTATGTAATAAAGAAGGGAGACACGCTTTCTGGAATAGCCCTCCAGTTTGGCGTTTCCGTTCAGACGATCACGGCGGTGAATCCGCGCGTACGAGGAGGATCTCTCCAGGTGGGGCAGGAACTTACGATCCTTCCGACGTCGGGAATTGTTTATGAAGTAAAGGGGGGAGAAGACCTCTCGTCGATCGCGGGGTTTTTTGATGTCCAGCCGGAGCGTATCCGAGAATTCAACAAAGATACCGACTTTTCGTCTTTGGGGGCCGGGGAAACGATCGTGATCCCCGGGGAGAATCTTCGGTCGTCGGCGCTTGCGGGGAACAACCTTCCATCGTTCCCCGGATATTTTGCGCTTCCCACGGCCGGGTATAATTGGGGAAAGCGGCACGAACAGAACGCCGTTGATATCGCGAATGTGTGCGGGACGCCGGTCGTTGCTTCGGCGGAGGGTTTGGTGGTGGAATCTGTAAGCGAAGGATGGAACAGCGGATATGGGCATATGCTTCTCATTGAACATCCCAATGAGACCAAGACGCGGTATGCGCACCTTGAAGACGTATTGGTTTCGATCGGAGATTATGTGCGGCAAGGGGACCAGATCGCGACCATCGGGAGCACTGGGAATGTGCACGGACCGACCGGATGCCATCTCCATTTTGAAGTACAGGGCGCGCAGAATCCGTTCGCCCGGTAGCAGATCGAGCACTCCGCTTTCCTCAAGGCCTTTCGATGAGCAGCGCATTCCACCCAGTTTTCAATTATGTGGATACCAATGTTATTTTTAAGGGAAGCAGCTATGCTTTGCAGTGCTCGGCTCGCTACCGGGTTCGCCCGGTAGTGAAAACTCGACTGCGCGAGCCCAACCTTTTGGTCGAGTTTCTACTACCGGGTTTGTGAAATAACAAACAATGAAAGAAGAAAAATTTCCTACAGACGCACCCAAAAAAAAGAGTCCATATTCTTGGAGCGGAGGAGAGATAGAGGAAGACGATCTGTTTGCGCTCAAGAGCGAGCTAGACATTTTGGACTCCGTTGATGGCATGCTCTATGTGGAGAAAAAAGGAGAAGACGGAGTCGTGCGTTTTTTTGACGAAAAAGGAGAAAAAGTTTTTGAGACCTCCGAAGACGATGTCCGAGAATTAAGAAAAGCTCAAGCGGAACGGAACAAGAGACGTTTGTTGCGCTCGCAAGATGGCGAGGGCGCGATCGAGACCTCGCATTAGAAATTTATTACATTTGGTAGCGAGTCTACAAAGAAAGTGCGGCTTTATTTGCGACGAGCGGCAATCTTAAACTTAAAAAGACTTATTACAAATACTTGCCATGGCAAGTATTTGTAATAAGTCTTCAATGGGGACCAAGAGAGCGCTATACCTCTTCTTTGAGTCGGTAGCTGAATGCTTCCGCTAGATGTTCGGCGGAAACTTTTTTCCCGACGCCTTGGTCTCGCTCCGCACCTTTAGCGTCGGAGTCGGGACCCCGACCCTCATGGGGCGTCGGGGCTTCTGTGTCTACTGAGTCAAGATCGGCGATGGTGCGCGCGACTTTAAGGAGCCGATAGTAGCCGCGCGGCGAAAGGCGGCTTTCTCCGAGCGTTTCAAGGAAACTTTCCGCACTTGGCTCGAGCGCGGAGAGTTCCTCCGTCTGCCGCGAACTCATTTCCCCGTTCGTGTGGATTGGGAGCTTTTTGAACCGTTTCGCCTGGACGGCGCGGGCGCCTTCAATGCTCGCTTTTATGCCCATGCTTGCATCCTTTTCCGCCTCGCTCGTGCGGACCCGGAGCTCTTCGAGCGGTATCCGCGGAACCTTGATCTGAAGATCGATACGGTCCAAGAGCGGCCCGGAAATTTTTTTCTGATAGCGGATAACTTCATACGCGGAGCATCGGCATTCTTTCTCACTGTCTCCGTAGAATCCGCAGGGACAAGGGTTCATGGCGGCAACGAGGTTGAATTTTGCCGGGAAGGCGAGAGAATTTTTCGCTCGCGCGACATGAACAACCCCGTCTTCGAGCGGCTGGCGGAGCGCCTCGAGAATATTTTTTTGAAATTCGGGAACTTCATCGAGAAATAAAATTCCTCGGTGTGCAAGGCTGATCTCTCCGGGGCGCGGATCGCTTCCTCCGCCGACCACCGCAACGAGCGAGGCGGTTTGGTGAGGCGCCCGGAACGGGCGGTGGCGGACCAGGCCGCCTGTCGGGCGCCCTGCGGCACTCCAGACCTTCGTGATTTCGATCGCTTCTTCGCGCGAAAGGCCGGGAAGGATTCCGGTCAATGCACGCGCTAACAGGCTTTTCCCTACGCCGGGCGGCCCGATCATCAGAACATTGTGTCCGCCGGCCGCCGCGATGATAAGCGCGCGCTTTGCGTGCTCTTGCCCCTTGATCTCCGAAAAATCTGGCGCGTCGATCTTAGTTTCTCTGGTTTCGGAATATACCGCGGGAACGATCGGGCACCGTTCTTCGAGAATATCTATCGCCTCCGTGAGCGTCGCGACGGGGATCGCCGCCGCCCCGATTATCGCCGCCGCCTCGTTCGCGTTTTCTTT
>CAYTEE010000001.1:27802-29747 GCA_964436785.1 uncultured Candidatus Saccharibacteria bacterium | reverse complement strand
GGATTTGCCGCCGCCAACAACCAGATGATTAACTTTTCTTTGGGAAGAAATATATATTTGAATCCCGCGCGCTCCGCCATCTGCGCGATGTTCAACGCTCCGTTCACGGGGCGCAACCGCCCGTCGAGCGCAAGTTCTCCGATGAATATCTTATCCCCCACCTCGAATTCTTTTATCTGTTTTGTCGCGAGGAGATATCCCAGTGCAAGGGCGAGGTCATACTGAGACCCTGCCTTTTTCACATCCGCAGGGGCGAGGTTCACGGTGATCTTGCGATTTTCGCGGTTTGGGGGCTTTACGCCGGAATTCTTGAGGGCAGAATTCACCCGCTCCCGCGCTTCATTCAGCGCCTTGTCGGCAAGGCCTACTATATTGAAGGCATGGAGGCCGACATTCAGGTCCACCTCAATCTCGATGAGCCGCGCAAGTACCCCCTCGATCTCTGCGGAATAGAGCTTTGCCAGGTTATTGGCCATTGCCATCCATACTATCGCCAAAAGGAGGATTTTTCCAATGGCTCCTTGAAACAATGTGCCCCGATAAACGGCTAAATAAGTGGACAGGCGGTCAGAGGACGCCTACAATAGGTGAGTTCTTTGAAAAGTTAAAACAGCGAGATGTTATTCCAGCGTTTTGTAGCAATTGTGGTGTATTTTAGGCACAAAGGTCGCAACTAACTAAAATCAACATGAAAAGAATAGCCTTGCTATTTCTTTTTCTATTGTGTGTTGCGCTTCCCGTACGGGCGCTGGGCCAGGAGAAACTGGGTCAGGAGAATAACGGATGCGGAACCGATGTCGCGATATGTGCGGACGGGACGAGGGGCGGGCCGGATGACGGAGAGAATCGTATTCCTCCGAAATTCGATCCGCGCGGACCGTACACCCTCGCCGCAGGAGAATCACTGGCGTTGGGTATCCATGCGACCGGACAAGAGGATAATAGGCGCAGTCTTATCTATTCCGCGCTCTCTCTTCCGTCCGGTGCTCGGTTCGACGACGACAGCCATACGTTCTTTTGGAAGCCGGTGGCATCGCAGGTGGGAACGCATGAAGTGCGTTTCCATGTTGAGGACAAGAAATTTCCGGAACTTGAGGATACGCTCACGGTTTCGATTTCTGTCATGCTCCGCGAGCCCGAGTGTAGTGTGAATGGCCTTTTCGGCTCATACTACAATTTACCGAAAGACCATCCGGATGTTGAGACTGATATTACTGGTGTCGTAACCGGCACAACGCCGTTTGCGCGCGACTGGTTCTCGGATCGTTATTTAAGCTTCACACGAAACAACGAAGCGAGTTCGCTTAATACCATAAGCGACTATTTTCCGGTTGACGATAATCTCCCCGGCGATCCTTTCTATTTCGCGGTTCACTGGAGTGGCACGATATATGTTCCGACTGCCGGCGAATATCCCGTGGAACTCGGGTCCGACGACGATTCATGGCTCTATATAAACGGGCAAAAGGTTATGGATCTGGGGGGAATCCATTCGTTTGAAGAGGCGAAAGCGCAGCTTTCTCTTTCGGAAGGAACCTCTACGATCGACCTGTATTTTGCCGAGAGGCACACGACACAGTCGGGTTTCCGGTTTACGGTAGAGGGCGATGGAGTTTCATTTTCTCCATGCGGAAGTGGTGAAATACCGGAAAACCGCGCGCCGTTCTTTACCGGACCTGCTTATGCATCAACCACGGCATTCTCGACGATAGAGCTCTCGATCGTGGCAAGCGATCCCGACAACGACACGCTTGCGGTGAATTCGTTTTTGCCAGAAGACGCGGCATACGAGACGAGCACCGGAAAATTTTCCTGGACACCGACTGTTGTCGGCACAAGCACTGCGCAGTTTACGGCTTCGGACGGATTGGCGACGACGACTCACGAATTGTTTCTCGAGGTGTTCCCGTCTAGTACAAACCCGTTAAATCACCCGCCTGTATTT
>CAYTEE010000001.1:0-27792 GCA_964436785.1 uncultured Candidatus Saccharibacteria bacterium | reverse complement strand
TCGACGAAAGCATCTTCGACGATGGAATTCTCTGTCGTAGCAACGGATCCGGACAACGATCCGCTTACGATCGACTCGTTCCTGCCTGCGGGCGCGACGTACGAGACGAGCACCGGAAAATTTTCCTGGACACCGACTGTTGTCGGCACGAGTACCGCGCGGTTTACGGCTTCTGATGGCCCTGCAACAACCACGCACGAGGTATTCCTCGAAGTGTTTTCGGCAACAAGCACGAATCCGGTGAATTTATCGCCAGGCTTCGTGAGTTTCGATCCGCCCCGAACCGCAACCGCGACGATCCTTTATCGGTACGACGTGGAAGCGGCAGATCCGGAGAATGACCCATTATCGTTCGAACTCTTTGATTTCCCCTCGGGGATGACCATTGGAAGTTCGACGGGGATTATTGAGTGGACTCCCGAATCGGGACAAGCGACCTCAACTCCGTATGGCGTTTCGGTCCGTGTTTCCGACAGAAGGAATGCCACCAGTACGTCCTTCACTGTCCTTGTGTCGCCGTTTTCAACGAGCACCACCGGAGACGGTGGCGGCTCTGGCGGTAATGGAGGTGGTGGTGGAGGCGGCGGTGGTGGAGGAGGAAACTCTGGAGTTGTTGGAGGAAATTCGAATTCTGGCGGAGGAAGCTCAAGTGGAGGAGGCTCTTCCACGGGCAACCGGCCGCCGCAGTTCGTGAATTTCTCCCCTCTCTTGTACGCGACAACAACGAGGCTTTATCTGTACGATGCGGAAGCGATTGATCCGGACGGAGATCCTGTGCGCTTCTTTTTGATCGATGCGCCGAAAGGAATGACGGTTGTTTCGATAACCGGTCTCATATACTGGATTCCCGAGCGTAGCCAAGCGCGCACGGAGCCGTACCTCATCACCCTTGAGGCAACAGACGGAAAAGCGACAACACAGATCAGTTACCAATTGCAAGTAGTGGATGTTCCCGTAATTAATTCAGCACCTTTACAACCCATTATTGAAGAAACGCCCCCTCCGGTTATTCGCGAGAGCGAACCGGAGATTGGAGGCACCATCCATGAGGATGAAGATAACATCTCCACTTCTACGTTAGGCGTCGGAGGTTCTACCCAAGCTGGGGGTGAAACCTTAGGCACTCGATTGCTTGCGGGACTGTCTTATTACCTGGGTAGTTGGATCGGATATGTTCTTGGGATCATCGCCCTTATCGGATTTCTTCTCTTTCTCTTTTTTGCAAGAGATCGTGAAGAACAGGAAGAAGCTCAAAACGAGCCGATTCCTGTTTACGAGAGCAATAGCGAGAACAGCAACGCCCCCGATCTTTCCGCAGGAGGGTTTACTCCTCGGATCATCGGAGACCAATAGAAAACTAAAAACCACCGGAAACGGTGGTTTTTAGTTTGTGTCTGTTACGCTTTCTTTTTGCAGTTCTCGCAGAGGGCGGATTCAGGGGCAGCGCCCAATATCTTTTCGGATATCGGAGAGCCGCAATTTGCGCATATTCCATACTTTCCAGCGCCGATTTTTTGAAGTGCGAGATCAATGTTTGTGATGCGTTCCTTGAGCACTTGTTCTACGCCCATCTGATTCCCCTGCTCTTCGGTCTCGTCCGCCTCTTCGTCTTCCGGGTCGGAAACATCGTCGCCGAAATCCACCATATCCTTGTCGGTTTTTATCTCTTCAAGGAGACGTTTTTTATCTTCCTCAAGCCGCTTTTTATAGTGTTCCAGTTTTTCTTTTGTAAGCATACGAAGATAGTAACCGATATACGCCTCTTGTCAAAAAGAAAAAGCCCCGAGCGGTTCGACCGCTCGGGGTGTTGTCTGTGTGCTCTCCGTTCCGTTGGTTAGACGTACGGAGCGGAATCCGCAAGGAGCTCCCGTGCCTTTCCTATGCAAAGTGCCTTGCATGCCGCGGCGACCATCTCGGCGACCATCTGGTCGAGCCACCAATCGATGCCAGACGCGCCGACCGCGATTCCATCGCGGTAGACGCCTCCCGGATACTTGCAGTCGCCCAACTCGAAGAGGTGGGGAAAGCGGTGGGCGACCTCAAGCGTGTCCATCTTCGTGCGCTGGGCGAGGGCAGCCTTCTTCTCCGCGAAGGCATTGAACTCGCGCCCCCAGTCCATAGGGGCGCCTCCGAAGGACCCACTGGCGAGGACGTCAAACGACCCCACCTGGAGCACCGCGACTGCCAACGCCTTCCGCTTCACGAGGCCGGTGTTGAACATCGCCTCGATCGCCGGAGCGACGATCGAGATTGCCTGCTCGGCGATTTCTTTCGTGAGAAAGCCCATTCTCGCACCTCCAAATAAGGGTTGATTGAAAACTACTTGCTGTTTTTAATTCTATCATGAATAGATTATCTTGTCAATCCGGCAAAGAAATCAATCAAAATAACGCCGAAAAACAATCCGGCAATTGCCGCATTCGTTGCCGGATTGTTTATTTGCCGCTTTGCCGGATTGATGTAGGTTTCATCGCATTATCGGGTAATGCGATGAAACCTACATTTCCTTGTTTTTTTACTTTCAAATTGTTTAGCGCTAAACGTTGTTTTTGCAAAATGTAGGTTTTATGCATGTTTGTCGCGAATTCACTTTCAAATTGTTTAGCGCTAAACATTTGTATCGAAAAACACCCAGAAGGCGCAGGAAAACACAAAAGGCACTTTTAAAATGTTTAGCGCTAAACAATTTGAAACAAACAAGTCCCTATTAATTAAACTTTGTAATCTTATTGTAAAACCCGGAACTATAAAGTTTGTAGATAAACTTATATGAATTTGGGACAAGTGGGTTAGATCCAATTCTTTCCATCCATTCATTAAATTGTATTGATTTGTAGCCAATTAGTTTTTTATAGAAAAGCGGAACTATAATGTTTTTGATTTGCCCAATATCTCGAACAATAAGGAGAACCATCCCGTCTCTTTTATATCCGTCCTTCGCGGTGCGCGGTGGATATTCATAGATCTTGTTTTTTAGCCCAAGCACATCTCTGGTTTTTTCCAAAAGAACTTTATCTCTTCTGCTCATATTTATAAGGAATGTTGGGAGTTGTTTTTTTGTTCCGGTGTTTTTAATGGAGCAGAAAGTGAAGCAGCCTTCTCCGGCAACTAACCCCCTTATATAGTCATAGTTTGGAAGCATGTGTTTATCGATAAACGTTTATATAGTGTAAGCGTATATACACTATGATATTATTATAGCAAATGGAAAAGTCAGTGCTTGGAAAAGCAGGGGAAGACCTGGCGACCATATTTCTTAAAAGGAAGGGGTATGGGATTTTAGACAGAAACTTCCGGAGAAAATTTGGGGAGATCGATATTGTAGCCAGGGCACCGGACGGGACACTTGTTTTTGTTGAGGTAAAAACCCTAAAAAATTATGGCCCGGAAGGATTGAAGCCGGAAGACAATTTAAGCTCCGCGAAGCTCCGAAAATTCAAGCGGATTTGCGAAGGATATGTTGCGAGCAATGAAGATCATGTAAACGAGAAAAAGGGGTGGCGTATGGATCTTATTTGCGTGGAAATACCCAGAGAAGATTGGAACTATGAGGACTTGACCAAAATAGAGAAAGATTGTGTAATAAGGCACTATGAGAACATATGAATACTCGCACCTCTTAGCCCCCATTGGGGGCTTACTTCTATTGGGGCTTGATCCCTCACCCATACGAGAGTGCAAAGCGGCTATATTCCACGTGAGGCTGTAGGGCTGGATATTTGCCGAAAATCAGGTTTTATTGAATAATATCTCGGCTTTGGATGAATGCCTCTCTCGCATAGGTGAGGGATTGACAGGACGAATTTTTTGAGAGAAGATTATCTTCTAAAGAGTCCGCCACGAAGCGGGCTTTTTCAAAAGAGGAAACCTTTATATATAAAATTAATTATGCTAATGAATCTTAAAGATTTGTCCCGTGCCATAAATCAGGTGGCGGAAGAGAAGGGGCTTGAACCGGGAAAAGTACTGGAGGCGATAGAGTCGTCCATCGCCGCCGCTTACAAAAAAGAATACGGCCAGCGCGGAGAGATAATTAAGGCAAAGCTTGAATCGAAAACCGGAGCTCTTAAATTTTGGCAGGTAAAAACCGTTGTGGATGAAATGGCGGTGCGTTTCGTATCTGAAGAAGAAGAGGCCGCCGAGGCTTCAACACAGAGACTGCCTGAGGAGTCGCTGCTCCCGCGATACAATCCGGAACGCCACATTACCCTTGAGGATGCGCGGAAGATAAAAAAAGATTCGGTATTGGGCGAAGAATTGCTTTTTCCGCTCGAGACAAAAGAAAGTTTCGGAAGGATTGCCGCGCAGGCAGCGAAGCAGGTGATCATCCAAAAACTTCGAGAGTCGGAGCGCACCTCCATCCTTACCGAGTGGCACGACAAAGAAGGGCAGATCGTGAGTGGCGTTGTTCAGCGGTTCGAACGAGGGCACATTTATATCGATTTGGGGCGGACTGTTGGAGTAATGTTCTCGAACGAATCGGTGCCGGGGGAACATTACCGTCCGGGAGAGCGTCTGCGGTTTTTGGTGCTTGCGGTGCAGGAAGACACGCGCCTGCCCGGTATTATTCTTTCGCGGTCGCACCCGAATTTCGTGAGCAAGTTATTTGAGATGGAGGTCCCGGAGCTTGCGGATGGCGCATGTGAGGTGAAGGTGATCGCCCGCGAACCGGGAAGCAGAACAAAGATAGCCGTTGCCTCGAACGCGGCAGGAGTTGATCCAGTAGGGGCGTGTGTCGGCCAGCGTGGCACGCGCGTGATGGCGGTGAACAACGAGTTAGGGCAAGAGAAGATAGACATTATTGAATGGGCGGAAGACCCCGGCGAATTTATTTCGAATTCGCTTTCGCCGGCGAAGGTGCGATCCGTCGAGGTGCTCCCGCGGCGCGAGGCCCGCGTGTATGTCCCCGAAGACCAGCTGAGCTTGGCAATCGGGAAAGGAGGGCAGAACGTGCGGCTTGCGGCGAAGCTCACCGGGTGGAAAATAGACGTGCGCTCCGAGACGCGCCCCGAAGAAGTTCAGGAGGGTGGCATAGCCAAGAGCGAGGGAGAGGGAGAGGACCAGGTTGTTGCGAAAGAAGACGACGAAGACAAGGGCGGCATAAGTTAGAATTTAGAATATAGAACTTAGGATATAGTATATATTACGAAGGGATACTAGAGCATGACAATTACATTTCCCATTATTGCAGGAGTTGTGGCGGTTCTTTTTTCCGGCGTGTTGGCATATCGGATATCGCGTTATCAAGACGGAGACAGCAAAATGCGGGAGATCGCGAAAGCGATCCAGGTTGGCGCGCGGGCATATCTGAACCGCCAATATAGGACGATCGGCGTTGTTGCGATAGTGGTCGCGATCCTTTTGTACGCATTCGTGAATTGGAAAACAATGGTTGCGTTCATAATCGGCGCGGTTGCTTCTGGGCTTGCGGGATATATCGGAATGAATGTCTCCGTGCGCGCGAACGTGAAGACGGCAGAAGCCGCGAAGTCGGGATTGAAGCAGGCGCTCGCGGTGGCATTTCAAGGTGGGTCCGTAACGGGACTTCTTGTTGTGGGGCTCGCGCTTCTCTCGGTCGCCGGGTTTTATGCCGTAACGCACGACGTTGTGGCGCTTGTCGGCCTTGGATTCGGCGGAAGCTTGATCTCTGTTTTTGCGCGATTGGGCGGAGGAATTTTTACGAAAGGCGCGGATGTGGGCGCGGATCTCGTGGGAAAAGTTGAGGCGGGCATACCCGAAGATGATCCGCGGAATCCAGCAGTCATTGCGGACAACGTGGGCGATAATGTGGGCGACTGTGCCGGAATGGCGGCGGATCTTTTCGAAACGTATGCCGTAACCGCGATAGCGGCGATGATCTTGGGCTCGCTCACCTTTCCGGGTTCGGAAGCCGCGGTGCTCTTGCCTCTTATGATAGGTGGAGTTGCAGTCATTGCCTCGATTCTTGGGATGTTTTTTGTCCGATTAGGGAGGAGCCAGTCCATTATGGGCGCTCTATATAAAGGATTGGTTGCGACGAGCGTTTTTGCGCTTATCGGGTTTTATTTTTTACCTGCAACAATCTGTCGTGGCGGCCTTAATCGGGGCGAATTCGGTAATGCCGTTCAGCCCCAACCTCCGGATTGTTTGGGTTTCGTAAATATATTCCCATCGTTATTGATAGGCATTTTGGTTACTGGTCTTATTGTTCTGATCACTGAATACTACACTTCAAAGAAATTCCGTCCGGTAAAATCCATCGCGGGGGCATCGGAGACCGGACATGGAACGAATATCATCACCGGCCTTTCGGTTGGAATGGAGTCCACTGCGCTTCCGGTTTTGGTGATCGCCGCGGGGATGCTTGCCGCGTATTGGGCGGGGAATCTCTATGGGATCGCCCTTGCGGCAATGAGTATGCTTTCAATGACGGGGATTATTGTCGCGATCGATGCCTACGGGCCCATTACGGATAACGCCGGCGGTATTGCGGAGATGGCGGGACTTCCGAAATCCGTACGTGATATAACGGATCCGCTTGACGCCGTGGGGAATACCACAAAAGCGGTGACCAAGGGATACGCAATCGGTTCGGCTGGTCTTGCAGCGGTTGTGCTTTTCTCTTCCTATGTGCAGGACTTGAAGGGGCGCATCGGCCTTGAGGATGTTCAATTTGACCTTAGCAATCCAAAAATAATGATAGGGCTCATGATCGGCGGTCTTATACCGTATCTTTTCGGTTCAATATCGATGAAGGCGGTCGGGAAAGCGGCGGGGAGCGTGGTAAAGGAAGTGCGCCGGCAATTCAAAGAAATTCCGGGTATTATGGCGGGGACCGCGAAGCCGGATTATGCGAAGTGCGTTGATCTGGTAACCAAGGCGGCGATAAAGGAAATGATAGTGCCCGCGCTTCTGCCAGTGGTGGTTCCTATTATTGTTGCCTTTACGCTTGGTGCGGAGGCGCTGGGCGGTCTTCTTGTCGGTTCTATTATCACGGGAATATTCGTTGCGATCTCAATGACGACCGGCGGTGCCGCATGGGACAACGCGAAGAAATATATAGAGGAAGGAAATTTCGGTGGCAAGGGAAGCGAGGCACACAAAGCGGCGGTGACGGGAGACACGGTTGGTGATCCCTACAAAGACACCGCGGGTCCAGCCATTAACCCAGTGATTAAGATAATCAACATCGTCGCATTGCTATTGGTGCCATTTTTGTAATATTATATCTTTATGGCAAATCCTTTTGAAGGAGGTCCAAAGCTATATGATGAATCACCCGAAGAGCAAGCGGCGAAGGAGAAGTTGGCACAAGAGGGGGAAAAGATTTTAAGATCGAATGAGCCGCGCGAAGGGGAAACGCCACAGGAGGTGGGGATAAGGGCCGAGAAGGAGAGAATAGGGAGAGTTGTTGAGGGCGCCCCTGATCGTATGGCCAGCATTATTAAGGACGCATTGGAAGGATTTCACAAGGGTTTTATAAATAGAAATTCAGCAATTAACATAATTAATGGTGAGATAGGGCGGATCTTAGATTCTATTGAAGAGGGGAGAAAAGAGGAGGAAAGAATTAAGAGGTTGATTTGAGAAAAATCAAGAGGCGGGAAAGCTGGTGGCACGGGTCTTCCGCCAACTGCCGAGATATTTGAAGACGCGATTCATGAAGGCGAAGGATGTGATATGAGTGGTGGCGGCATTGGGGGACTTTAGGAATTTAATACCATGAATCTCACCCCAACCGTCATCGAAAAATCTCCCTTCGACTTGGTTTGGCTTCGCTCACCACGAGTCGCTCAGGGCAGGCAATAAGGCGAGCGCGCATAGAAAAAAATTGACACCACCCGCATCTTTTTCTATCATAATTTCATCATGAGCCAACTTACCATTTTAAAAACAAAAGATTACCTTGTGCTTAAGATTCCTCTCAAGGCGCTTAGACCGAGAAGGCCTGTTTCCTTGTCTCGCGAGGAGCGCGCCATTGCCGATGGCCTGCGCGCGTTAGAGCAGAAAAAGATCGCCGGTCCGTTTTCCAGCGCAAAAACCGCAATCAGATTCCTCAGGCAGTTATGAGAGTTGTATTTACTAACCCTTTTCTGCGCCGATTCAAAAAGTTGCCGGAAGTCACAAAAAGAAAATTTGAAAAGCAGCTCGTATTTCTTTTGAAAAATGTCCGCCACCCATCGCTTCATGCCAAAAAATACGATGAAACAAGAAGTATCTGGCAGGCGAGGGTCAATGACTTCTACCGCTTTTATTTTCAGATCAGGGAGGATGTTTATGTAATACTCAACATTATCAAACATCCCAAATAAACATGAATCTAATACCTACTGTCATTGAAAAAAGCCAATATGGAGAACGTGCGTACGATATCTACTCGCGGCTTCTTAAGGAGCGCATTATTTTTTTGGGCGGGGCGATCAACGACGCGGTGGCGAATACCGTAATTGCCCAGCTCCTTTTCTTGGAGCATGAGGACTCAAAGAAAGACATTAGGTTCTATATTAATTCTCCGGGCGGCTCGGTAACCGCAGGGCTCGCGATCTACGACACCATGCAATACGTGAAGCCGGATGTTTCGACGATTTGCGTCGGCATTGCCGCTTCGATGGGCGCGGTGCTTCTCTCCGCGGGGAAAAAAGGAAAGCGGTTTGCACTTCCGAATTCGGAGATATTAATACACCAGGTGATGGGTGGCGTTGAGGGGCAGGCGATCGAAATTGAAATTACCGCGCGGCATATTTTGAAGATCAAAGAAAAGATCAACCAGCTTCTCGCGAAGCATACCGGGCAATCCATTGCGAAAATCGAAAAAGATACCGATAGGGATTTTTATATGACTCCGCTTGAGGCGAAGGAATACGGGTTGGTGGATGAGATTATAAAGAACCACAAGTAGCTCCAGTTCCTCTTTATAGTGACCCGCTCCGGCGAGAGAACTTCATACTCGCCATCTTTGATTTTTTGAATACCGCGTACGGTTCCCGTTTGCCCGAGCACATAATGATTTATGTACTCGGTTTTCCGACCGTGCGCGGTGTGGTCAAAAAATCCGCAGACCGCTCATAAAGTTTTTACTCGCCGTTGCTTCTGGTCATTATAAAGAGGAACTTCCGCTTTTGGAAAAGTCGCAGATATGGGATGTCTCCGAGAGCCATTGCCAAAAGAATCGCCTTCGCCGTAGGGAAGAGGATTCCCGCTTATGGTTCTCATGAATGAGCGCTTTCGCGGTTGGGAAAACGACTTGTGTCGGGGATTTAGGGGGGGGCCGCAGATTTGCGCCGCTTCTTCGTTTTGTGATATATTTATCTCATGAAAGAAGGAAGGGGATTTGAGGGCAATTTAGATAAAGACGCTAGGGACCATTTTGAGAGAGATGCTTTTGAAACAGGGTCAAAAGAGAAAATTGACCCAGGACAGGATTCTCTTATACACAACACGGATGAAGCATGGGAGGGCGCGCATGCGGAAAAGCCGTTTCGCGATGCAGCTAGAAATAAAGAGTATTTAGAAAAGGCTCCAGGCGGTGCGGACAGTACGAAGGAGTTTCTTGACTGGGTTGCCACGGAAGAGGGGGAAAAGGCACTGGAAGCTTTCAGAGCACAATCGGGAGCCGAAAAAAATAGAGCAAGAGAAATTTTGCTTGATAAAGCGATCCAGGGAATATCCGTCCAAAGGATCGCCTGGAGCGTAAAACACAGGAATGCCGATTGGGGTTCCATGGTGGAAAAAGAGAGGGAACAAGTTCTTCTGGGTGCTGTGGATGTAAGCCGGATCGTTGCCAAGCCGGAGATAGAAAAGATACTTGACGGGAAAGAAACCGATAAACCCAGCAGGGTGGCTCACGTTGCGGGATTTTTTTCCGAGGTTCTAGAGCAGGGCATTATCAACGATCCTAATAGGGATTTTCCAAAAATGTATTCCCTTTTTGGAGAAAATGAGCTTGGGAAATACGTGAAAGAAGCTGACTTTGCATGGCGCTTAGCGAGAGGATATTCGGTCGTTGGTGGTCTTCGCGGGTTAGCGCGTGCGCGCCTGGGAACGCGTGGCAATGATGCAGACACCGCAGGGAAGGTTGAGAAGGAAACCGAAAACCTAATACGCAATTATCTGGGGCTTATTACTGATGTGCGCGAAGGGAAAGTCGCCAGTAGCGCCTCCGAGGAGTTTAAAAAAGAACGAGCCAAGAATCTTGACGCGGATTTGGAGCAAGTAGGGTTTGTTTTTAATGAGGAGAGCCGGAAGTATATTGAAGTAGAGTAAGCCAGTTCGGGAGTTGCGGAGTAACGAAGCCGCCGCTTTCCCGGCGGTGTTTTTATTCCCGGTAGTAGATCGAGCACTCCGTTTCCTATGAGGCCTCTCGATGAGTAGCACATTTCCTCAAGTCTACAATTTATATAGATATCCATGTTGTCCTAAGGAAAGCAGTTGGGCCTTGCGGTGCTCGACTCACTACCGGGTATGCCCGGCAGTGAAAACTCGACTGCTCTATGAGTCAATTTCTTGGTCGAGTTTCTACTGCCGGGTGTGGTAGAATGATTTTATGCAATCCAGCGGCGATAAAATTAAGCAACTCTTATCGCATAACGTCGAACAGGTGATCGAAAAAGAACATCTCGAGAAAGTGCTCTCTTCCGGGAAAAAACTCCGCGTGAAATTGGGAATTGATCCCACCTCACCCGATCTTCATTTGGGGCACGCGGTAATCCTCCGGAAACTCAAAGAGTTTCAGGACTTGGGGCACAAAATAGTTTTGATCATTGGTGATTTTACAGGGAAGATCGGCGACCCATCCGGCAGGACCGATGCGCGAAAGCCGCTGACCGACGCGGAAATAAAAAAGAATATGAGCCATTACCTCGCGCAGGCGGGGAAGGTTATTGACGTCAAAAAAGCGGAAATTGTTTATAATGGCAAGTGGTTTTTGGAGGCGGGCGTTCAAAAAATTCTCGAGCTTGCGAGCGCGGGGAGTATCCAGCAGGTTTTGCGCCGTGCGGAGTTCAAAAAACGGCTTGATGATGGGCATGATATTACGCTTCTTGAAACCTTTTATCCGTTATTTCAGGGATATGATTCGGTGATGGTTAGGGCCGACGTGGAAGTTGGCGGGACCGACCAGACGTTCAATCTCTTGATGGGGCGCAGGGTTCAGCGCCATTTTGGGATGAAGGAGCAGGATATTTTAACCACTCCGCTTCTTGAGGGCCTGGACGGCGTAAAGAAGATGAGCAAGAGCTTGGGCAATTATATCGCACTCGATGATGCCGCGGATGATATGTTCGGGAAGATTATGTCGTTGCCGGACGTTTTGATGGGGCGATATTTTGCGTTGTGCACGGATGTGGATGAACACGAAATCGTGGAGCTTACAAAAAAACTCTCACCGCGGGACTTAAAGGCGCGCCTTGCGTTTGAAATCGTGAAGTTGTATCACGGAGAGAAAAAAGCAAAAGACGCGGAGGAGAAATTTAAAAAGGTTTTTTCAAAAAAGGAGGTTCCGGGAAAAATGCCGGAAATCAAAATCTCAAAAACTCGGCTGTCCCTCACAGACATTGTGCTCCTTACCGGAAAAACAAAAAGCAAAAGCGAAGCGCGCCGATTGATATTTCAAGGAGGCGTGTATTTTGACGGCGTTGCGCATAGGGATCCGTTGGAAACTATTGAATTGAAGGATTTTGTTATGAAGATTGGGAAGAAGGATTTTTTCCGGTTTCACGAAAAGTAGAAGCCAGACTTGACGCTGTGGCGTGTTTTATAGATATACCCGGCTACGTTTTGGTTTGTTGCTGAGCGGGCGATGGGAATCGGACCCACGCCTGGACCTTGGAAGGGTCCCGTACTACCACTATACTACGCCCGCCTTTGCTCGCCGTAGCGAGAGCTTTCCTGCCTGCCGGTAGGCAGGGGCGGGCAAGCCCGCTTAAGATCGCGGAGGCGAGAACGTCATATACTGTATCATTCTTGCTTGATTATTTCAATAAAATAGAGTAGAAATTACTTGTGCTAAAGAAAGAAATGTTCCATTTTTCTCGGAAGGCAAAGATCTTCATCGGTTTTTTGATAATCGTCGTTGGCGGCTATTTTGCCTCGAGCCTTTTATGGGGCTCAAGCGCGGTGCCTGCGGATTTCGAGGACGCGCGCCTTCAGGGGGCGCTTATCGCGGAGAACATCATCCGCCTTTCGAGCGAGTCCGCGAACGATCTTGCGAGGGTGAACAAGCTCGAAGGCGAGAGAAAATTTTCCGAAGCGCTCGATATCACTTCCCGAATGCTCACGCAGAGCCAGGAGATCCGGGCGCAAGCCGTTGATCTCTCGAAGGAAATCGAGCGCATGACGCTCGCTCTTCCCTCCATACGGCCGGTGGGCGCCCAGCAGGCGGCGCTCTCCGCCATTACGGACCGGCTGGCCCTGATCAGCCGGCTCATCAACTACAGCGCCGGGCTCGAACAGCTCCTCGGTGCGCTTCGGGGCCGTTTTATGGGATATCCCGGGAATCACCAGGTGCAGAACATTATCGAGCAGATCAATAATGAAGTCACGGCGATAAATCATTTTAACAGTGAGGCGGTGAAGGAGATGGAGAAATTCGACAGCTTGATAGCGCGATAAGAATAGGGGTGCGTAGCTCAACGGCAGAGCATTCGTCTTATACACGAACGGTTGGAGGTTCGAATCCTCCCGCACCCACAAGTAACAAAATCCCTATCAACTGGTAGGGATTTTGTTATCCTAATGATATAGGGAGGATTCGAACCGAAGGAGGGGTCGGGAGGAAAGTACGGGGTTCCTCCCGTCTCGGGAAGCTATTGAGAACCGAGCCTGCCTGCCGGTAGGCAGGTCGTCCCCCGCCTACACCAAAGCTTCGGACGGGCAGGCAAGCTTAACTGATATAATTGCTATGTTTGATACAGGACAGGGTGCGGCAGAGCTTCAAAACGTGATTGAGCTGGTAACCGATGCCTGGAATTATTTTCCGCACAAAGTCTTTGGCGGAATCTCCCCGGCTGACCTGCCCGCCGAAGCCTCGGCGCAGGCGGGGAAAAATTTAGAGCACAGAAATAAAAAATGACTATGAAAATCGCAATAAACTTAACACGAGACAATGTCGGAGGAATCACCTCTTCCAACCTTAATCTGGTGAATTATTTATACAAACTTGATTATGAGTTTATCGGTCTAGAATTGACCAGCCGGATATACATGAAAGGCCCTGCGCTTTTCAGGCATTTTGATCCGGAAGTATTCGATCATCACATCCTCAATATCCATCATTTACCGCTGATGGATGCACTCAAACGCAGTAGGACGCTCAGAGATGTTGAAAACATCTACAAAGAACCGATAAAAATTCTCAGGGACATTTTGAACGAAACCCATCCGGATGTGGTATTGCTCAGCGGCACTTATTATTTGCCGTGGCTCATATCCATTGCCGCCAAAAAGGAGAATATCCCTATGATTCTTTGGTATTCCGGCGTACTCTCGAAAGAAACGGAACACTATCCCGATAAATTAAGGAGACTTTTTTTGTCGATGGAAAAATCCGTAGTTAAAAATTCCTCGCACATAATCTTTCCATCTGCGTTGTGCAAGAAGGCAGTAGAAGAATTGGTCGTAAAAGGCAAAATAAAGAACAGTTACGTTATTCCGAATCCTGTGGCAAGCATCTTTACCGATCCCAGCGCAGTTGATGCCTCGATAGAAAGAAGGATCGCGGCGGCAGGCCGTTATTCAAGAATAAAAAATTTCAATAAATTTTTTGAATTGCATCTTGAATTGCAAAAACGGAAATGGCGGCACACCGCTTCTTTTGTCACTAATCCTGATGCGAATCTGAAAACCATGCCGAAAACAATCGAACTCCTGCCCTCCATGACCGCAGAAGGATTGAAAAAATTTTATCTCTCGCAGGGCCTGATTGTCTGTCCGTCTACCTTCGAGACTTTTGGCAATGTCCCCATGGAAGCGGCATGTCTTGGCATTCCCGTTCTTGTCAGCGAAACGATGGGGTGCGCCGAAGTCCTTAAAAAAGTCGGTTTGGCGAATATGGTTATATCTTTCGACGACATAGGAAAAGTTGCCGATCGAGCGCAAGAATTGTGCGGACAATCTATCCTGCCAAGACAGCTTAACGCACTCAAAAGAATTTTGGACAATAATTTTGTCAGTGAGGAAATCCGCGCTGTCCTGGATAATACCGCAAAGAAAAATAATTTTGCCAAGTAAAAAATCACTAGCATGAAATTATGAATGTGCATACTATTTATTCCGTTGCTAAAAATTCGCAAACGCGCTCCTCAAGCTCATTTTCGGAATTATTATATTTTTGTTCAGCGTGGCGCTTGCGTATTCGGCTGCGCATTATTTGGACAAGCAAAATACGCTCGATTACTGGCCTGCGCTTACCCTATTCGGCGGAGCGTATCTCTTGTTGGGGATAATTGTTTCGTTTGTTTTCCCCGTGAGCTTGGGGTTTTTGTTCTCTGCCGACGTTGTGTTTTTAAATGCGCTCTTCGAAAATTATGGAGAGTTCGATGCCTTACTCAAAGTTTTCATTCTCGGAGCCATTCTTTTGCTTCTATACATTTTCACGTGGTTCAAAACAAAAGACGAGGGCTCTTTGGGAGCGCCATAGGGTCCCTTCCGTGCCGATAAAAAGAACCCCGCCAAGGCGGGACTCTTTTTTATTCTAAGCCGCCACCATCAGTTTTATCTTGAATGGCTTGAGGAGCGCGTAAAATTCTTCCTGTTCGAGCGTTTCCTTTTCAATAAGCGTTTTTGCTATCTTGTCGAGCGCTTTTTTGTTGGTATGGATGATCTTCTGCGCGGTTATGTGCGCTCGTTCGATAAAGCCATGCACTTCTTTGTCTATTCCCGTGGCGATCTTTTCCGAATAGTTCTTCTCAGTAGCGATTTCCCGTCCCAAAAAGATAAGCTCCTCGGTTTTTCCGAAGGTCATAGGACCCAAATCGCTCATTCCGTATTTCGTAACAAGCCGGCGTGCAAGTTCCGAGGCCTCGCGGAGATCGTTCGACGCGCCGGTTGAAATGTCGCCGAAGGTGATCTGCTCGGCGGCAAATCCGCCCATCATAACGGCGAGGTCGTTCAAAAACTGGGACTTGGTGCGGAGCCGTTGTTCTTCGAGGGGGAGCTTCAGGGTATATCCTCCCACCATGCCGCGGCTGATGATAGAAACCTTGTGGACCGGATCGGAATTTTTAAGCGATGCAGCCACAATGGCATGCCCGCCTTCGTGGTATGCCGTGATCTCTTTTTCGTGAACCGAGATAACGCGGCTTTTCCGCTCTGGCCCAAGGAGCACCCGCTCCACCGATTCGTAGAAATCATCCTGCGAGATGCTTTTTCTCCCCTTTTTTGCCGCGAAGAGCGCGGCTTCGTTCATTAGGTTAGCGAGATCGGCGCCGGAGAATCCGGGCGTGCGCGTTGCGATCTTCCTGAAATCAATTCCCTGGTCCAGCGCTTTTCCGCGCGCGTGGATCTTGAGTATCGCTTCGCGGTCGTTCAAGTCTGGGAGCTCGAGCACTACACGGCGGTCGAAGCGCCCGGGGCGCAAGAGGGCGGGATCCAAAATATCCGGACGGTTCGTCGCCGCAAGCACGATTACGCGCGTGTCGCGGTCGAAGCCGTCGAGCTCTACTAGAATTTGATTCAAAGTCTGTTCCCGTTCGTCGTTCCCGCCGCCTAATCCCGCGCCACGCTGGCGCCCCACGGCGTCGATTTCGTCAATAAAGAGGATTGCGGGTGCGGTCCGCTTTGCTGTGGCAAAGGCGTCCCGGGTTCGGGCAGCGCCTACTCCCACGAACATCTCGACGAACTCGGACGCCGAAATATGAAAGAACGGAACGTTCGCTTCTCCGGCAACTGCACGGGCAAGCAGGGTTTTCCCGGTCCCTGGCTGGCCCATAAGGAGCACGCCGCGCGGGATGCGCGCGCCGAGATCAGAGAATTTTTTTGGGTTCTTCAAAAACTCCACGATTTCCATCACGTCCTCCTTCGCTTCCTTGAGCCCCGCGACGTCGCTGAAGGTGATCCTCTCCTTGGTAAAGCTTGAAAGTTTGATGCTCGATCGCCCGAAATTGAACGCCTGGTTTACGCCTGTCCGCGCCTGCCGGAACATGATCCAAAAAATGACGCCGATGATCAAAAGAGGCAGAAGCGTCGGGATAAGCATCCCGGCCCAAAACTGCCAGCCGGACTGATTTTCGATGACTACGTCCACTTTTTGGAGAGCCGCCGGCTCCACGCCGAAGTTTTTAAGGGTTTCGGAGATGCTCGATTCCACTTCTTTTTTCGTGGTGAATTTCGTCCCGTCACTAAGTTCAACATTGAGATTTTCGCCGCCAACGCTGATGCTTTTTACCGTGCCCGCGTTCACCTTGTCGGCGAGTTGGTTCAGGGACATCTCTTTCGGGGGTTCTTCGGTGCCGACTAAAAACGAGAAGAAGAGCGAGATGAAGACAAGGGTCGCGATCGCCCAGAGGATGTTTTTATAAAAGTTGGACATAGGTGTATAAGGTGATTGTAATTTTAATTGAGAAATAAACGCGAGTCAACCCCGTTAGATAGGCGTAGCCACCATCTAATGGGGTTGAAATTTTGCTCCGGAGGAGTATTATAGTGTTGATTGAAAGGTAGGATAATGTTTAGGATGGTGTCCATAGCTTAGTGGCGGTAAGGCTCGGCAACGTGGTTCTGTGTATATCTGCTATATTGCGCTGACCACGTTCGTACGGTAAAATAATGATATGACGTGGGATTACATTGCGGGATTTGTAGACGGCGAAGGTAGTATTACCAAAAGGAAGAAAAGCTATAACGTCTATATAAGCCAGACGAATCGCCAGGTGCTTGAAGAAATCCGTGGGTTTGTGGGGAGAGGATATGTATATTCTCTCGCTAAGCGGAAGGATCATTGGAAAGACGCGTGGCTTTACAGTTCGGGCAATAACATAGGGACCCACTATTTATTATCTCGCATTGTTGATAAGCTGATAGTAAAGAGAGAGCAGGCTCAGAAGGCGTTGGATGATCTGGCGGTGAGGATTAAGGAAATTGATGACGAAAGGAAGCTCAAAAAATCGCGTATTAAAAAAGCGCGAGAACTGCGAAGCAGGGGGTGGTCTTACAGGAAAATCGCAGGGGAGCTGAAGACGGATTTTGGATATGTGCGCCGGCTTGTTCTTTCTAAGTGAATGGTGGGCGTAGCTCAATTGGTAGAGCTCCAGTTTGTGGCACTGGCGGTTGCGGGTTCAACTCCCGTCGCTCACCCCAAATAGTATCAAGAGTGATACGGTTAATAAGCTGAGACTTTTCTCTGTCTTCACCCATGCTGTATACTCATCCTATGCATGACTTCTTTTTGATTAACGACCACCTCAGATTAGAAGGGGCAATTTTTTATCCTTCCCATAAAAAAGATCGATACCCCGCGATTCTTTTTGTTCATGGCTGGACAGGCGAAAGAAAAAGCAGCTTCCAATATGCTAAATCCCTAGCTGATTCAGGATATGTATGTCTATTGTTCGACTTACGGGGTCACGGGACGAGCCAAGGAGATAGAAATAATTTTTCTAGTAAAGATTTTTTAAGTGATGTGGTTGCGGCCTATGACTATCTTTCAAAAATTAAAGACGTAGATCCAGAGAACATAAGCGCAGTGGGATCAAGTTTTGGTGGCTATCTTGTCGCTCTCTTGTCGGGGAAAAGAAAAGTTAGAAATCTTGTATTGCGTGCTCCTGCAGATTACCAAAACGAAACATTTAATATGCTAAAGAAAATTATAAGTGGAAAAGACCCCAACATCATGAAGTGGAGAACTCGAGAAAGGAAACCAACGGAAACGTATGCCCTAGAGGCATTGCGCGGTTTTATGGGAAGTGTTTTGCTTATTGAGTCTGAAAAAGACGACAGTATTCCTCATCAGACGGTCTTAAATTACAAGAACGCAGTAAGAGATAAATCTAAATTAACTCACGTTCTTATGAAGGATGCTCCTCATAGTATAAAAGAGGGCAAATTTAGAGATAAAGTAGAGCGAATCCTCGTTAAGTGGTTTGAAGGCAGGCTCTCCTCCTCCCCATAAAGTTCTGGAGGACGCAGTAATCCTATTCCTTCGATCTTGCTCTCTCGCCTCCGTCCGCCAACTGGCGGACTACGGACGGACGGGCAGGATAAGCCGCCAGAGGACCCCCCTCTGGATAATTTTAGGAGACGCCGCGAAAAGCGGTATACTTGAATTGTGAGAATACCAATTTCGGAAATAAGAGAAAAAATTAAAGAAGCTTTTATAAGGCGCAATTTTCCTGAAGATGCCGCGCAAATATTAGTTGAAGAATTTTTAGAGGGGGAGCTGCAGGGCAGGCAAAGCCATGGCTTGATGGCACTCCCGTCTTTCTTGGAAAATGTAGGGAGCTTCGATAAAACGAAATATAAAATTCTTACAAAAAAGCACGCGTTAATTGTCGTGGACGCCGGTGAGATTTCGGGATCGTATGTCGGCCGCGTTGTTGCGGACGACTTAATTAAAATCGCCGCGGACGAGGGTGTGGCAGTCGGTTTAATAAAAAATATGAAAACATGGCTTCGTCCCGGCGCCATCGCGCAATATGTGGCAGATCACGACATGGTTGCTTTTGTCATTAATAACGGCGGGAAAGCAATGGTTGCGCCAGCGGGAGGATACGATCCGGTGGTCGGTACAAATCCGATAGGCATCGGAGTTCCAACAGATGAGCAGCCCATCATAATTGACATGGCAACTTCAAAACACGCCTGGGGCGAAGTTCGCAAAGCGAAAAAGAATAATACGGAACTACCCAAAGATTCTTATTACACCAACAAGGGAGAATTTGCGGTGAGGCCCGACGATGCGTATTCAGCTCTACCGGCCGGGGATTATAAGGGTTTTTCGCTGGCATTATTCATCGAAATTATGACGGGATCTTTTCTGGGGCGGGATATGGGTAAGAATCTTGGCAATAATCTTAAGACTATAGAAAATAGCGATGCGCAATCGGTAACTCGCGGGGCGATGATTCTCGTAATGAATCCGGCCATAACAACGAATGTTGATCAATTCAAAAAATCGAACTCAGAGCTTATTAGGGAAATTAAAAAGGGTAATAAACTCCCAGGGGTAGAGGAAATATATATTCCCGGAGAGAGAGCCGCACAGGAGCGAAAGGAAAATATGCAGAATGGATATCTCGAAGTTGACGAAGAATTATGGCGGAAAATCACCGAGTAGGGCTTGCTTTGGCTCTATATATCGGGCTGAAATAGCATAAGAACAATCCATCTATGCCGGATAATCGCAAACCTCCGACGCGAAGCGAGATAAAGCCGGGAGTCGCGGTGTGGATCATCGAGAAGAAGAATTACGGGACCGATAACTACACGCAGGGAATTGTGAAGGACGTGCTTACCCCGAGAGGGGAACACCCTCGGGGCATAAAAGTGCGCCTCACCGACGGCACGGTAGGCCGTGTGCAGTGGGTTATGTAAAATGCCAGATGGCACATGTCAGAATCCAGAACGGAAAATGCTAAAATTTGCTCATGACCGAGGACAAAAATAAATTTGAATATTCTGAACCAAGAGAGCATAAAAAGGAAGTTGACCGTGCTATTCAAGAGATCGAAGCAGCCATAAAGGAGAATCAAGCATTGATAGAAGAACTGAAGAAAGAGCACGAAGACACGCTCGAAAGTAATAAATTTGCCAAGGAAGAAGGATTTCGAGAGCTAGACATTAATGAGATAGAGGATGCGATTAGAGAACATGAGCTAATGGCAGTTTCCTTTGGGGAACTCAAGGAAAAATTACTTAATCAGTCTGTAGATTTTGAGGAACTTGACCATAAGATTAAGGAATTATTGCTCAAGACCAAGGGGCCGGAGATTTAAGCCTTATCTATTCAGTTAATTTGCCGCTGGAGTAGGCGAACCATGGCTCCCAAGGGAGGAAATAGTGGAATGGAGTTATCCACAGCATCGGTTTCTGTTCGTTGCCGCACTGCGCTACAATAATAGTAGATCTTCGAAAACTACATAGATTACTCCATGGCTGACCTAAAAAGTCGGCAGCACTCATACACGCAAGGGGAAGTTCTTCGGAGCTATCCCCTTTTGCATTTTTATCCGCCTTCGTAGAAGATTGCGGGCTTGTCCGTGGATGAATTCAAGTTTTCTGTTTTGGCGGGATTTCGCCATTATGATATAGAAGGCGGATAACCCTTCCGAAGCTCAAAGAGCGAAGGAGGGTAATTATGAGGTACCACGGCTTTATCTGTGGGACTCTATTTAGGGTACCCGCTCGTTAATTTTTAATACAAGAGAATATTCTGCCATGTTATTCTTTATAAGACATGGCTCTTCCCGAAGAACTGAAGTCATTTTTAAAAGGCGATGTTGCAACCGACGAGGCGACGCTCACGAAGTACAGCCGTGATGCGAGCTTGTTTGAGATCCGCCCGCAGGCGGTTGTTTTTCCGCGCGATGCAAAGGACATAGGCGCGCTCGTTTCGTTCGTCTCGAAAGAAAAAAAGCGGGGGAGAGATATTTCGCTTACCCCCCGCTCCGCGGGTACCGACATGACGGGCGGCTCGATCGGCGAATCGATAGTGCTCGATTTTACAAAATATATGAACCGCGTGGGCGAAGTGAGCGCGGAGGGAGGGGGAACCGCCGAGCCGGGCGCGTATTATCGGGATTTTGAAAAAGCAACCCTCGAGAAGGGGCTCCTTTTCCCGTCATACCCCGCCTCAAAGGAACTCTGCGCGATAGGGGGGATCGTGGCGAACAATTCCGGAGGCGAGAAATCCCTGATCTACGGGAAAACGGATGACTATATTCATTCTCTCAAGGTAGTGCTGGCCGACGGGAAGGAATATACGGTGCGGAAGCTCTCGAAGAAAGAACTTGAGAAAAAGATTGCAGGGAAAGGGTTCGAGGCGCAGGCGTACCGGAAGACCCTCCGGCTTCTTGATAAAAATTATGATTTAATAAAACGCTCGAAGCCCAGGGTTTCCAAAAATTCTTCCGGATACAATACTTGGGACGTGTGGGACAAAAAATCATTTGACTTACCGCGCCTGTTCGTTGGTTCCCAGGGGACGCTGGGGATTATCACCGAAGCGACGTTGGGGCTCGTGAAGACGAAGCCGTATGCGGGGATGCTCGTGATGTTCGAGCGGGATCTTGCCCCGCTCGCGAATATTATAAATCTCGTGCTGCCATTTAAGCCCACAAGCTTTGAATCGTTCGATGACCACACGCTCCGCCTCGCGCTCAGATTTCTCCCGGGTTTTTTGGAACTCTTGGGATCGAAAAATCTGGTTTCGCTTGGGCTTCAATTTCTCCCCGAATTCTGGATGGTCGCGACAGGAGGATTTCCGAAACTTGTTCTCCTTGCGGAGTTCGAGGGCGAGAGCCAGAGCGAGGTGGACGCGAAGCTTGATGCGTTGGAACGGCAGGTCCGCGCATTGGGCGTGAAAACGCGAATTGCGAGAACGCAGGAGGAATCGAAAAAGTATTGGGCGATACGGCGGGAGAGTTTTAATCTTCTTCGGCACCATGTTTTGGGGAAACAAACCGCTCCCTTTATCGATGACCTTGTGGTGCTTCCGGAATATCTCCCCGAATTCCTGCCGAAGCTCTACGAGATCCTTGACCGCCACGAATTTATGTACACCATCGCGGGGCACGTTGGGGATGGGAATTTCCACATCATTCCGCTTATGAATCTCGCCGAGGAATCCGAACGGGAGAAAATTCCGCGCGCGGCGGAGGAGGTGTACGATCTGGTGCTCCGGTATCATGGCTCGCTTTCGGCGGAACATAACGACGGTTTGGTCCGCGGGCCGTATTTAAAGAAAATGTACGGCGAGAAGATATTCGGGATCTTCAAGGAGATCAAGGCCATATTCGACCCGCTTGGTATCCTGAACCCAAAAAAGAAGACGGAGGCCGAGCTCTCATATGCCCTCTCACACATAAAGCGTTCCTAGGTTTGACGGGATTTTACCGCGTTTTATGCTCTAAAAAGTTCCCGGCGTGACTTCTTGCCCTCTTCTCTCGGGGTCCATTTTCATTGCTTTTTACTTGTGTAGTAGGAACCTGGTGAAACCTTTTCCCCGCATTTTCGTCTACTATACTATAGGGGTTGGGAGTACGGGCCGGTGCTCCTAGGGACGGAACTTGAGACATAATGAATAACGAGTTGCGTTTCTCATGGCAGGCGGAACAGGCGCGAAGAAGCCGCAATTCTTCCCGGGGTATCCCTGTGCCGTCGGACGCGGCCGTTGTTGATAAGGTTCTTTTGGGTGACACGAGCCTTTTTGGCGTGCTGTTCGACCGTTATG
Source organism: uncultured Candidatus Saccharibacteria bacterium (assembly GCA_964436785.1). Taxonomy (GTDB): domain Bacteria; phylum Patescibacteriota; class Minisyncoccia; order UBA6257; family 2-01-FULL-56-20; genus CAYTEE01. The sequence goes on along the minus strand of CAYTEE010000001.1, from coordinate 5,432 downwards.
CCCCCAAGGTGTTCGGATACCTTTGGCATTTCTCCAAAAACAGGGAGGATTGCGAGGATTATCTGCAGGACACGTTTTATAAAGCGTACACGAATCTCAAATACTGCAAAAATCGCGAGAAGTTTTCCTCGTGGCTTTTCTCGATAGCCCACAACGTGGCGGTATCGAATTCGCGGAAGATCGGCCTTATCCGGAGCCGTGAGATGCCGGAGCGGTCTTCTCCCTCTTTGATAAGTGAACTCGTTTCCACTGACGACATCAACACGGAGATCATACGGCAGGAGAATCGCGAGGTTTTCAAAAAAATATTTGAAGAAATGCCGGAATACTATAAACAAGCCACCGTGCTGTTCTACTACAATGATTTCAGCGTGAAGGAAATAAGCATTATCACGAGCGCGCCGGTCAATACCGTGAAAACACGGCTTCACCGCGGGCGGGAATTCCTGGGGAAAAAATTACGAGAGGAGGCCGGTCGAGAAGCGCCGGGACTGTCCTTGGCGCATTATCCGCATCGCCAATCTTGAGCCAATAGCAACCGAGCGAATATTTATGCATAAATTCCTGATGAAGGAATTTCTCGAACGAGAAGTTCCCGAAATTGATTGCGAGCGCCTCAAGCACCGCATGTTGGCGCGGATATTAAAGCACGACCAAAAACACGCGCGGGGAGAGTATTATTATCTGCCACGCACGGGAGTTATGATCATTGCGTTTCTTGTGCTGGTCAATGTGTATGCGCTTGTTGCGGAAATACTCGCCGATCGGCGCCTGGGGGGACTGACCGTGCAACAGGAAACTGCGCATCTTGCCGATAACGTGATCACGCTTGCCCTTCTCTTTTCCGTGGGGGTTCTTGCCGACAAGAATTTTCTCGGCGCTTGCCGGGCATTTCGCGCGATTCGCGCAAAAGCGGTATTAGCCCGCAATTTTTTTGCGCGCCTCCCCGCGCTTTCCGTGAGTTTCATTAGGTCCCTCCGGCGCTCTTAATCTCTTCGCGAACCACGGAGGAATTTTCCGCCGGGATTTCTTGGGGTTACTCCTCTGTATCGGGGGTGTTTTATTTTCTGCCGGTTGCGAAAACCGCGCAGTCGGTTTATTGTGATGAGACCATGCATCAGGAACTCAAAAACCTCGATCCGGAAGTGTACGGCATTATTGAGAAGGAGAAACTTCGCCAGAAAGAGGGGCTTGAGATGATCCCCTCTGAAAGTTATGCGTCCTCTGCGGTCTTGGAAGTGGCGGGGAGCATTCTGAACGACAAGTATGCCGAAAATTATCCGGGGAAGCGGTATTACGGCGGATGCGTAAACGTGGACGAGCTGGAACGGCTGTGCCAGGATCGGGCACGGGCGGTTTTTGGCGCTTTCGACTATCACGTGAACGTCCAGCCGTATTCCGGAAGTCCCGCGAATCTCGCGGTGTACTTTGGACTTTTGGAACTCGGGGACAAGGTTTTGTCGTTGCGCCTCGATCATGGAGGGCATTTGACCCACGGCTCGCCGGTCAGTTTGTCGGGCAAGCTTTTCTCGTTCGTGCATTACGAACTGGACCCGAAAACCGAGCGCTTGGATTATGATGCTATCCGGAAGCTTGCGCAGGAACACAAGCCGAAGATCCTTCTTTCGGGATACACTGCGTATCCGCGCGTGATCGATTTCAAGAAGATGCACGAGATAGCGAAAGAAGCCGGCGCCATCTCGATGTGTGATGTCTCGCACATTTCCGGGCTTATTGTTGGCGGTGTGCATCCATCGCCTTTTCCGTTCACGGACGTTGTGATGACGACGACTCACAAAACACTCTGTGGCCCCCGGGGCGCGATGATCTTTTGTAAAGAAGAATTCAAGGAGCGGATAGACAAGGCGGTTTTTCCGGGTATGCAAGGGGGGCCGCACGAGCATACGATCGCGGGAATCGCGGTCGCGCTTGGTGAAGCCGCTCGTTTGGAGTTTAAGGTATACGCCGCGCAAATCGTGAAGAACGCGCAGGCGCTTGCCGCGGCGCTTGCCGAAAAAGGGATCCGGCTTATCTCGGGAGGCACGGACAATCATCTTCTATTGATTGACCTTCGGCCATTCGGGCCGGGCCGTGGCGTTTTTATAGAGAAAGCACTTGGAGCGGCGGGGATAAGCACGAACAAAAGCCCGCTTCCCAACGACTCCGCGCCACCCTATTATCCGTCCGGAGTTCGCTTGGGAACGCCGGCATTGACTTCGCGCGGCATGAAAGAAAAAGATATGGAAAAGATCGCCGGATGGATCGCGCGCATTATCAAGGAGTTCCGGGACACCGTGCTTCCGGAAGACAAAATGTTCCGCGCGCAGGCGGTCAGGGACTTCTCCGAAAAACTTGCCGGAAACTCGACGGTTCAATTGGTGGGAAAGGAAATTAGAGAGTTCGCGAACGCATTTCCGGTTCCCGGGATAGATTGATTCTCTTATGGTGATCGACGGGAAAAGAGTTGCAGAGGAAATTATCGGAAAGCTCAAGGCGCGGCATTCAGCCGGCAAGTTCTTCGGCGCGGTGCTTGTGGGTGATGACCCCGCATCGGTAAATTTTTTAAAGCAGAAAGAAAAAGTCGGGAAAGAGTTAGGGATAGATTTCCGGCTCTATCCTCTCTCCGCGGATATTTCGACCGATGAATTGCGCACGGAAATAGGGCGCCTTGCGCGGCCGAAGAATTGCGGCGGATTTATCGTTCAGCTCCCGCTTCCAGAAGGCGTGAACAAGCACTATGCGCTAAACGCGATCCCGAAAGAAAAGGATGTGGATCTTTTAAGCGAGGCGGCGCTGGGGGCGTTTTACTCAGGCCGGAGCCCGATTGTTCCTCCTTCGGTTGCGGTTGTGGAAGAGATTTTAAATATGGAGCGCCGCGATCTCCGCGGCCTCAAGGTTGCAATGGTGGGCACGGGTTTTCTAATCGGAAAACCGGTCGGATTCTGGCTTCAGAACCGCGTGGGCGAACTTGCGGTTTTGGATAGCAAGGTGAATGATCTTGAGGTACGGCTCCATGATGCCGATATCGTGATAAGCGGTGCCGGGCACCTAAAATTGTTTAGCGCTAAACAATTGAAGGAGGGAGCGACGGTCATTGACTTCGGTTTTTCGAAAATTGACGGGAAGATCGCGGGGGATTTTGACCCCGAAGGCGCGGACGGGAAGAATATCTCTTATACCAAAACCCCGGGAGGTACCGGGCCGATTCTGGTAGCCAAATTATTTGAAAATTTCTATAAGCTGAACGAAGTGGAATAAAAAAGAGGCAGGACGTGTTGTTGTGTCCTGCCTTATGACTCCTGTTGTTGGCGTGACCGCTTCTCCAGTGTGGCCGCGCGCTGATTAAGTGCTCTGCTATCCGCCGGTTGTTGAGGTGGAAGCGTCCGCTTGGGTCTTGTCACCTTCCTTCGTCAGCTCTTCGGCGACTGCGGCTTGCTTCGCTTCCTCGAAGAACGGGAGTATCTCTTCCTTGATTTCGGGAAGAGAGAAGGCTCCCCACGGAGAACTCCCATTGGCGGGAGGAAGAATCCCTCTGGCCTTGAGATGGTGAGAAATGGCGCGGGTACCTTGGAAAAACCTACTGGATGCGCGTCTTGCGAGCGTCTCCAGTGGATCGCGCCTGTTGGGGACCATCCTGAGGTTGTCGCCCTTACATTCGTAGTAGATCATTCCTCCCTCGGCAACCATCATGGCATCCAGGTAGGGAGCGACCTCCTCGTAGGTGATCCTCTTGATTTCCTCGGTCGTTCTGATGAACGGAGCAGGGCGTGCGGCGTAGTCAGTCAGAGCGAAGACTCCGATCGCAAGCAATGCTGCGCCCAACATTCCAATAAAGATGGAGTGCCGCTTCACGGTGCATCCCCCCTTTCGTTGCGAGAAGTATCGTTATCGAGGAACGCAGTCCATGCAGGCCGCGATGACACAGCTGTCAAAGAGTTTCGTCAAACAACAGCCGCTTGGGCATGGCTGTCCCCAGTAGCACTCGCAGCTCCAGCCTCCGCCAGGTCCACCGCCGTGTGGGGGCTGGGGAGTCGGTGCGAACGGATCGTCAATGAGGAACCGCTGGCCGTCAGAAGCAGTAGTCGGGGGACCGAACAACCTATCGTATTTCCTGTTCGCCCGCTCCTCGAGAACACTCAAGGCGTTGGGAGTCGAATCGAAGAACTCGTTGAACTCGGCGAGCGCATTGTCTTTCATGATCTTCTGCGCTACCTCATCCCTCGGCATGGTGAGATCGTGGACCGTCATCGCTTTCTCGATGTCGGCCCTCGCGTTCTCGATGCTTTCTCCTGGAGAGAGCTGCTTGGTGACGAACGGTGTCGTGTGCCAGGAGATACGCGTTCCCGGCACGAACGATGCCACCCACATGACCATCTTCCCGCTCGCCGTCTGCTCCGGCTTCTCGGCCGCATCCGCCGTCGCGATGAGCGTGGCGGGACGCGTGGCGCGGTCCGTCACGGTGAACGCTACGACGACCGCGAGCAAAACCACAACCAAGAGCAACGTGCGCTTCATGGCGTTCTCCTCTCTGCATGCCTCCTCAGGCATATTTGGTTGTTGCCTCCTCCCGGCCATTTCCGGAGATTGGCTACTAAACCCACAGTACCCCCAAAACCTGCAATTTGTCAAGCAAATGTTTGTGCGCGCTGTAGGATTTGAACCTACGACCCCTGCTGTGTAAAAGCAGTGCTCTGCCACTGAGCTAAGCGCGCGCGGGGCATATCTATGCCATGTCGGGCCGCCGATCCGCCAGCTGGCGGAGAACTCGATTATCTAACTCCTTCACCCCGTTACATTTGGGCAGTGGGCAATGCTGGGATCGAACCAGCGGCCTTCTCGGTGTAAACGAGACGCTCTACCACTGAGCTAATTGCCCAAATGTAACGGGGCAGGCAGGTCTACCTCCGCCAGCTGGCGGGAGCTAAGTGCCCGGCATTTTTCCATGTGCCCCCGCGAGGAAGCGAACGTCGCTTCGCTCCTTAGAAACCCTCGGTTTCTAACATCCGCTTCGCGGTTTTCCTACACGGGAGGACGCTACCTCCTCCCGACCCCACCTTCTGTTCGATTCCTCTCTCAACAACATCAGAATAACAAATGGGATAAACCATAAAAAGTCTATCTCGTTTTGTTGTTGGTGCCCCTGCGAGGAATCGAACCTCGATCTACTCCTTAGAAGGGAGCCGTTCTGTCCATTGAACTACAAGGGCAAGTTCGGATTGATTCTACTTCGAAAATCCGCTAATTTGAAGAGGCTAGTAAGTGTGAGTAAACTGGTGGGCAGGTATCGGAAGTGTCCCATTAGAAATAGACGGAGAGTAGTATAGTGGTAGTACGCGTGCTTTGGGAGCACGTAGTCCGGGTTCGATTCCCGGCTCTCCGACAAATAATTTCTAACGAGGAGAAGGGGTTGGATAATTAAGTTCTTCGCCAAA